>JAOZPY010000007.1:0-17514 GCA_029932495.1 Desulfobacterales bacterium | reverse complement strand
TTTCATGGCATTGTCAAAAGTCATGGTGACGGCGGTGATGCCCACCATCCGGGGGCCAAAGTTTTCCAGCACGTCCTGCAACATGGATTGCCGGTAGGGGAACACGACCAGATCCAGGATTCTTACCTCGATGTCGGCCTGCTGCAAGGCGGCGGCCAGATAAGCCAGTCCCAGAGGGGGTGATGGGGTTTCGGAGATCGGATAGAAGGGATTAATCAGTAGTATACGCATAACGAAGGTACAAGGTTCAAGGTACAAGGTACAAGGTTCAAGGTACAAGGTACAAGGATACTGACAATCATAACAAACGCGTTGAAAAAAAATGGGGACCGGATCTTTTGTCCGGTCCCCGCTTGTCAGATACTGTGAAGCGCTAGAACAGGCCCGTTACTTTGCCGGTATCCACATCCACGTCAACCCGCCTGAAAGCCGGGTTGGAACCGGTTCCGGGCATCAGGCTGATAGTGCCGGCGCAGGGGCACAGGAATTTGGCGCCGGAATAGATCAGCACGTCGCGAATCGGCAGGGTCCAGCCCTTGGGAACCCCTTTCAGTGTCGGATCATGGGTCAGGCTGAGATGGGTTTTAACCATCATGGTGGCAAAATCGGCATACTTGGGATCATTTTCCAGCATTTTGGCTTTGGCCTCAGCCTCCGGGGTCCAGGTGACGCCGTCAGCGCCATAGACTTCTTTGGCAATGACTTCCACGCGGTCCCTGAGCTTCATCTCTATGGGATACAGGAATTTGAAATCGTTTTCATCGTTGCAGGCATCGATGACCGCATCGGCAAATTCCAGGGCGCCTTCACCGCCCAGCTCCCAGTGCTTGGATTCCGCGCAGCGGGCGCCGGCGGCTTCCGCGGCTTTTTTGACGATGGCCACTTCCGCATCCGTGTCCGTGTAAAAGCGGTTGACGCAGACCACCGGGTTGATGCCGGCTTTGCGGATGGTGTTGATGTGGTGGACCATGTTGGCGCAGCCCTTTTCCACCAGCTCCAGGTTCTCCTTGGTGTATTCTTCCGGCAGCGCGATGCCGGCCACCACCTTGGGTCCGCCGCCATGCATTTTCAGCGCCCGGATGGTGCTGGTCAGAACGGAAACATGGGGTTTGAGGCCGCTGAAACGGCATTTGACATTCCAGAATTTTTCAAAGCCGATATCGGCGGCAAAACCGCTCTCGGTCACATGGTAGTCGAACATCTTCAGGCCGATGCGATCGGCGATGATCGAAGACTGCCCCACGGCGATGTTGGCAAACGGCCCGGCATGCACCATGCAGGGATTGTACTCGGCGGTGCACATCAGCGTCGGGTTGATGGTGTTGCGCATAAAGGCGGTCATGGCATTGCCTACTTCCAGGTCGCCGGTGGTGACGGCCTTGCCGCTTTTGTCAAAGGCCAGGGTGATGTTGTTGAGCCGCTCTTTGAGATCCGCCAGGTCCCGGATAACCGCCAGGATGGCCATGCACTCGGAGCCTACGGCGATTCCGAATTTGGACTGCATGGTGAACCCGTCATAGCGGCCGCCCATCCCGATGACAATATTTCTCAGGGCCTGGGCGCAAAAGTCCAGTACCCAGCCGAATTCCACCCGGGTGGGATCGATGTCAAGCCGGGCCATGCGGGTCAAACGCTGCAGCTGCTCGTCGTTGTAATTGCGTTCGTGCTGCATGCGGGCGGTCAGGGCCACCATGGCCAGGTTATGGGCGTTCATGATGTCGTTGATGTCACCTGTCAGGCCCAGGGAAAACTCGGTCATGGGAATGAGCAGGGAGTTGCCGCCGCCGGCCGCCGTGCCCTTCACGTTCATCGTGGGGCCGCCGGAAGGCTGCCGCAGGGCACCGCCGACATTCACGCCGCGTTTGCCAAGGCCTTCCATCAGGCCGCAGGAGGTGGTGCTTTTGCCTTCCCCCAGGGGGGTGGGGGTGATGGCGGTCACCTCGATATATTTGCCATCGGGTTTGTCCTGCAGGCGGTTGATGATCTTCATAAAATCCAGTTTTGCCAGTCGGCCCATGGGAAGGATTTCGTCTTTTTCCAGTCCCAGTTTTTCCCGCCATTCCTCCGGGGATGGCATGTTTTTCTCTGCAGCTTCGGAAATTTGCCAGTCTTCCATGTTTACGGCATCATAAGGCATTGTCATATCCTCCTTTCAATAAAGTTTTCACGATTGCGCCCCATCGGGCGATTTGTCCGCTTGCTGATCGCATGACGGCCATTGGCCGCTGCCAATCAGCCGGTTTTTTTGCTGGTATTAAAAAATACACAGTCAAGTGCATAAGTTGATACCCATAGCATTTGATTTTGAGTTTAGCAAGAAATTTTATCACCTTGCTGCGAATCCGAAATGGCACCTTTGGTTCAGTCGTCAAATGATAGTTGTTTCCCCGTTTGCCATTGATGCAGCCGGAAATAAAATCCTTTTTGATCCATCAGTTCGGCATGGGTGCCGCTTTCAATAATTCGGCCCCGGTTGATGACCAGAATCCGATCGGCGTGGCGCACGGTTGACAGCCGGTGGGCGATGATCAGCGCGGTGCGGTTTTGCATCAGTTTTTCAAGGGCCTGTTGGATTCGCTGCTCTGTCCGGGAATCGACATAGGAGGTGGCCTCGTCAAACAGGATCAACTGGGGGCGCCGGGCTAAGGCCCTGGCAATTGCGATCAATTGACGCTCGCCGCTGGAAATCGATGCACCCCCTTCAGTCAGGATGGTATCCAAGCCCCGCGGCAGCAAGTCAATAAAAGATTTGCAGTTGGAGGCCTCGAGGATTTCATGTTCCTGCCGTTCTGTGAATCTTTGTTCTGTTGCGAAAATATTTTCCCGGATGGTCCCGGAAAATAAAAATGACTCCTGCATCACCAGCGCCATGCGGGTGCGAAACGCGGAAGGTTCGAAATCAGCAAGCCGCTGGCCGTTGAGCAACACCTGACCGCAGCGGGGATCATAAAAGCGCACAATCAGGTTGATCAACGATGTTTTGCCGGCCCCGGTGGGTCCCACCACCCCCACGGTTTCCCCGGAGCGGATACGGAAACTGATATTTTTCAGCACGTCCTCGTTTCCAGTATAGCCGAAGGAGACATTATCAAAACGGATTTCTTCGATGCGTCTGAGAACGGGAGTGTTGCCTGCCGCCGGAAGGGGCAGCGTATCGGTGGTGTCCAGGATTAAAAAGATCCGTTCTGCGGACGCCATGGCGTTTTGCAGGATATTGTATTTTTCCGCCAAGTCGCGCATGGGCCGGAAGAACATCCGGATGTAGGAAATAAACGCCACCAGGGCTCCCAGGCTGAGGCTGCCGGCAAGCACGCGCGAACCGCCGTAAAAAATTACCAGCGCTGCGGTCACCACCCCCAGCAGTTCGATCAACGGCATGAAAACGGCCAGCACATGGATCTGGCGCATGCCGGCCAGGTAGTTTTCATGATTGAGCCGCTGGAACCGCCGATAATTGTTCATTTCTTGGCTGAACAGCTGGATGACCCGGATGCCGCCGATGGTTTCCGCAAAACGCGTGTTGATCTCGGCGATTTTAACGCGCAGATCCCGGAAGATATTGCGCGCCCGCCTGGAGAAGTTCAGCGAGGCCGCCAGAACCATCGGCAGCACGGCAAAAGATGCCAGGGCCAGTTTCCAGTTTAACACCAGCATCACCACGGCGATGCCGCCCAGCAGAAACAGATCCTTGAAAATCATGGAGATGGCCGAAGTGAACAACTCGTGCATGTTCTGCACGTCGTTGGTTGCCCGGGTGACCAGGCGGCCGACCGGATTACGGGTAAAAAAGGCCATGGAAAGACCCTGGATGTGGTTGAACAGCACCATGCGCAAATCATGCATAATTCGGTGACCGGCGACTTCCATGATCATTTTCTGGATGAAATTAAATATGAAGTTCAATATCACCAGCGTCAGGAAAATGGCCGCGACAATACCCAAGCCGCGAATGTCGCTTTTTCTCAGCTGCATCAGATCCCGCTTTTCAATCTGCGCCAGATCCGCATAGGCAATGCGGGCCGTGGGGCCCTTGACGCTGAACAGCCGGTTGTATTTGTAAACGATTTTTTTTATCGCTGGATCGGCGGTGTCCACCCGCAGATAACGGGTTTCAGAAGATGGCGGCGATGTGCGCTGGGCACTTGCGGCCGGGGCCGCAGGCACAATATAGCGATCGATGGCGATCTTGGTGGCGTAAGGCAATGCGAGATCCAGGGCCGTGATCAGCAGCACCAGGCCGATGGAGCCGGCCAGCATACGCCGGTAAGGGCGGACAAATGCAAAAAGGCGCTTGAACAGCCTCGCGTCCTGGGATTTTCCCAGGTGGGTTTCTTCAAAATATCCGTAGTCAGGTCGCATTCAAGCCTTCTTCCATTTCCTGCAAACGAAAGGTGCGGGCATAGTAGCCGTCGGTTTGCATGAGTTGGCGGTGGGTGCCGGACTCGATGATGCGGCCCCTGTCCAGGGTGATGATGGCCTCGGCATGCCGGACGGCCGAAAGACGATGGGAGGCGATAATAATAGTTTTGCGGCCGGCCATCCGGCGCAGGGTGGCAATGATTGTCCGTCCGGTTGCCAGATCAACCTGGCTGATGGGGTCATCCAGAATAAGAATGACACTGTTTTGCAGCAGACAGCGGGCCAGGGCGATACGCTGTTTTTGACCACCGGACAGGATTACCCCTTTTTCCCCGACCACGGTTTCAAAACCATCGCTAAAACCCATCACCGTATCATAGACGGCTGCATCCCGGGCCGCCTGTTCCAGCTGCAACTGGCTGACTGCAGGACTGTCAAAGGTAATGTTTTCACGAATGGTTCCGGCGAATAAAAACGGCTCCTGGGGAATAAAAGAGATGTGCGAGCGCAAACTTCGAATTTTGACATCGCGAATGTCGTGTCCGTCCAGCAGGATACGGCCCTGCCGGGTGTCGTACAGCCGGGGAATCAGGCTCAGCAGAGTGGATTTGCCGCTTCCGGGCGGGCCGACAATGCCCAGCACGGCCCCGGCTTCGACATCTATATCAATGCCGTGCAGCACGGCCCCCTTGTCCTTTGCACTGCCGCCAGGGTAGCTGAAAGAAACATTTTCAAAAACGATTTTTCCCCGGGGGGCCTCAATGGGTCGGGCATTTTCGCGGTCTTTAATTTGCGGTTCGGTTTGCAGTATCCGCTCGATACGGTCCAGGGATGCCCGCCCCCGCTGGATAAGGTTGGATACCCAGCCCAGGGCCATCATCGGCCAGGTCAAAAGCCCCAGGTAACTGATGAAGGCCACGAAGTCACCGGGGGTGATGGTCATCAAAATGGTCTGCCGGCCACCCAGGTAAAGTACAATGACCAGACTCAGGTTTGAAAAAAGCAGCATCATCGGAAAAAAAGCCCCGATAATTTTAACCAGCCGGATATTTTTATCGATGTATTGCCGGGAGGCCGCTTCCACCACGGCGCTTGACTGCCTTTGCCGGTGGTGGGCTTTGATGATGCGGATGCCCGCAAAACGTTCCCGGATGACTTCGGTCAAGTCGGAAAATGATGCTTGGACCGCCTGGTACCGGCGGTGCATTTGTTTGCTGAAGAAACGGGTGCCGAAAACAATCAGCGGCATGGGAATCAGCACAAAGGCAGTCAGCCGCACATTGATGTAGGCCATAAAGCCGATGGCCGCCAGCCCCAGAACAACGGCATCGTTCAAGGCTACCATCCCCATACCGGTGGCCATCCGGATTTGCTGAATATCATTGGTGGCATGGGCCATCAGATCCCCGGTTTTGGCCTGGTCGAAATAGGCGGCCGAAAGGCATTGCAGGTGAGAAAAAAGCCGGTTGCGCAGGCCTTCTTCGATACGCCGTGAGGTGCCCAGCAGGCAGCGGCGCCAGGTGTAGCGGAAAATGGAGATGCAAACGGCGATGCCGATCATGTAAAGCGCATAGATTAGCAGCTGCCGGGTGTCGATTGCGAAAACCGTCAGGTCGTCCACCGCCCACTTGATCACCCGGGGGATAAAAAGCTGGAGAATATCAACAATGACCAGGCTCAACAGCCCGGCTAAAACCGGGTAGCGGTTTTCATGGAAATAGGGTTTTATGAGGGCAGCGGCATTTTTCATTTTTACCTATATAAACCCTAATTTTGCAAAAGTCGATGTTGAAGATCCGCCCCTGGGGCAGTGTTACCGACCCGGGCATACAGCGTCATGGGTCATTGACTTTATACCCGGCGGTTGTTATTGTACCAGGCATGGAATGCGGGAATATTGTTGAATATATCGATCGTCAGAAGATCCTGTGCGCGGTCATTCTGGAGGTCAAAAACAGGCGGCTGCGGCTGTTGACGGAAAACAACCGGGAGGTCAAACTTTCAGCCAGTCGTCTGCTGCACAGGGATCACGCGCGTCTGGATCTGAGCCAGGGCCGGGACCGGATGGTTGATGCGCTCAAACAGCTTTCTGACAGGCGCAAGGCCCTGATTCGGCAGGTGGACGTTCACGATTTATGGGACGTTTTAAACACCGAACAGGTGTGGATCGACCTGGAGACCATGACGGAATTCTGTTTTCCCGACAACCCCTCCGGTGATCATGAATCAGCGGTCATCCGGGCGCTTTTTGATGATCGGCTTTATTTTAAATTTAACCCGGATCGGTTTTTCCCCCATTCCGCCGAGCAGGTTGAGCGTCTGCAGGCCCAGCAAAGGGAGCAGGCGCGTCGGGATCGGCTAGTCGAACACGGCAGTCAGTGGCTTAAACAGGTGCTGGCGGGAAACCAACCGGCTGCCGGAGTCAATGCGGCCGAAATCCAGGAGTATGTCAGGCTGCTGAAATCCTACTATCTTTTTGGCAAGGAAAGCCGGGAGCATGTATTAACCCGGACCCTGCTGGCCCGGGCGGGACTGGATGCAACAGCCGATTTGTTTCCGGTGCTCGTCCGGCTGAAGGTCTTTGAAGAAGATGAAAACATTGACTTGCTGCGATACGAGATACCGGTGCAGTTTCCGGAGCATATTCTGGCCGGCGCTCGTCAACTGGCTGCCGCCGGTATACGGGAGCCCATTGATGAGGGACGCGTGGATTTGACGCAGTTGTCGCTGATGACCATCGATGGGCAGTCCACCCTTGATTTTGATGACGCGCTGAGCATTGAATCCATGGCGGATGGGGGGTATCGGCTTGGTATTCACATTGCCGATGTGGGCTATTTTGTGCGCAAGGGCGATGCAATTGATGAGCAGGCCCGTGAACGGGGCAGCTCCATCTATATGCCTGATCAGAAAATTTCCATGCTGCCGCCTGATCTTGCCGAGGGGCTGTGCAGTTTGAAAGCCGGCCAGGTGCGACCTGCCATCAGCACCCTGGTAAAGCTCAGCCCCGCGCTGGAAATAATTGATCATGAAATTGTGGCCAGCCTGGTATCGGTCAAAGACCAGCTGGTTTATTACGATGTCAATCTGGTCCTGGATCAAAACCCGGACCTGGCAATCCTGCACAAAATAGCGGAAAAATTTCGCCGGCAGCGTTTTGATGCCGGGGCTGTCCAGATTTCGGTGCCAGAAATCAATGTCTGGCTGGCAGCTGATCGCAGCATTAACGTCAACAGGGTCAGCCGGGAAAGCCCGGCCCGGATGCTGATTGCTGAACTGATGATTCTGGCCAACTGGCTGATGGCCAAGTTTCTGGTTGACAAGGCAATTCCGGCCATTTTCAGAACCCAGCCGCCGCCCCGGGAGAGGCTTTACCGCAACGATGAGGGCAGTCTGTTTCAAAACTGGATGCAGCGGCGATTGTTGAGCCGCTTTGTGTTGGACAATCGGCCGGGAAAACACTCTGGGCTGGGTGTCGATGCCTATGTAACGGCGACCTCTCCCATCCGGAAATATTTTGATCTGGTTACCCAACGGCAGATAAGGGCCGCCCTGGGCCTTGAACAGCCATACAGCATGGAGGATATTGACCAAATCATCCAGAGCCTTGAACAACCCATGGGAAACGTGGCCCGCGTTCAATACGGCCGGCATCGGTACTGGTTGTTGAAGTACCTGGAAGGGTGCGTGGGAACCCGGGAGGAGGCTATTGTGCTGGGCAAAAGGCGCAACGGGTATCAGGTCCTGTTGACCGGCTACATGATCGAATGCGATATGCCGTCTACCGCCGGGTTGACACTTAAACCTGAGGATCTCATCCGGGTGACGATTCAAAAAGTAAGCGCCCGCAATGACCAGGTACTGGTGTTTATCGGATGAGCGAAACCAACTTTGAGGAGCTGCTGTGAGAGTACTATTCTGGTATTGTGATCATTTTAACTGGACGCCCGCCATGAAAACCCTGGAGGACGCGCCGGAGGCTGGGGCTGCGCAAAATGACAGGTGTGTGGTCGCATTTGTACACATTGAGCCGTCGGACGCCGAATCCGGCAGTTCGACGGAAACCAAACTGGTTAAGAACGCCAAGTGGCTGGCGCGCAAATGGGATGTGAAAAAAATTATCCTCCATTCCTTCACCCATCTGGGGGAAGACAAGGCCCAACCCCAGCAGGCCAGGGAACTATTGCAGCGGGCCCACACGAGATTGGCCGACGCCGGCTACAAAGTCATG
The DNA here is from genome assembly GCA_029932495.1 of Desulfobacterales bacterium. Taxonomy (GTDB): domain Bacteria; phylum Desulfobacterota; class Desulfobacteria; order Desulfobacterales; family JAFDCJ01; genus JAFDCJ01. The sequence goes on along the minus strand of JAOZPY010000007.1, from coordinate 8,924 downwards.
CAGACGCCTTACGGGTATTTTCTGGACCTTGATCTTCAGGCGCCGGGGCACCCGCTGGCAAGAGTGTACAAGCAATTTTAACCCCCACGTTAGATAATGTTTGCCGTGTTGTTTATGCAGCGTTAGGGGTAACAGCTTCGGGATGCGTCTACAACGATGAATTTTCTTTTGCGCCCGTTACATTGATGACCTGCCCGCGGGTGATTTTGCGTAGCTCGTCCGGTGTCAGCTTGAACAGGGACCGGGGCGTACCGGCCGCCGCCCATATTTCATCGTATTGGAACAGATCCTGGTCAATGAAAATTTTCAGGGCCTGGGCATGGCCAACGGGTGGAACCCCTCCAATGGCAAAACCGGTTTGTTCCCGCACAAAATCAGCATCAGCTATTGCGATAGGTTCGGCAATTCGGATCGCCAGTTGTTTTTCACTGACCCGGTTAGCGCCGCTGGTGATCACCAGCACGGCCTGGCCGGTCTGTTTGCCTTTGAAAACCAACGACTTGGCAATCTGCCCCAGCCGGCAGCTGACTGCCTGGGCGGCATCTTTGGCAGTCCGGGTGCTGCCGGGCATTTCAATCACCTGGCAGGCCACCCCGCAAGCCGCAAGGGCATCCTGCACCTTTTGGGCACTGGTACACAAGTTTTTAGACATTTACCGATCCCCCCCTATCAACGCTGTTTATCCGATAAGTGTATCCGTCCGGTAGAATAGGTTGCCTCTGCCACATATGAAGTCAGCGACTTCATATGGTAGGTGATTCATTGAAAATCCCCCCCATCGTTATAGTTTAAATCATAAAATGAATATTTCTCTTGAAAAAATAAAAAAAATAAATTATAGGGTGATGTTGAAAATAAATATTATTCATGAGGAGACCGGAAATCATGGGAATCCAGGAACGCAAAGAAAGGGAAAAGGAGCGCAGGCGGCAGCAGATTATGGTGGCCGCCAAAAGGGTGTTTTCCGAAAAAGGCTTTAACAAAGCAACCATGGAAGACATCGCCCAGGAGGCAGAACTGAGCCCGGGCACCCTTTACCTGTATTTCAAGAACAAGGAAGAACTGTATGCCTCTCTGTCTTTGAGAATTCTTCAATACCTCCTGATCCGGGTGGAACACGTCATTGATGAAAAAGATGCGGGCCCCGATCAAAAGTTGAAATCCCTAATGGAAGCCATGTATGATGTCTACGAATTTGACCCGCTCATTATTATTAACATGTTTCATCTGCAATCCAGCGAAACGCTCAAAAACCTGTCACCGGAACTAATGGATCAGATAAAGGACCTGTCACGCAAGTCACTGAGTTTGATTGCCACCATATTTCGTGACGGCGTGGAGCAGGACCTGTTTATTGATCGCCATGCAGTGGCCCTGGCCGATACCTTCTGGGCGCTGTTTTCCGGCGTTGTGCTTTGGCTGACCAGTAAAAAAATTATTGATGAGCAAAAAGACTACCTCAAGCAGACCCTTGAAATTGCTTTTGAGATTTTCGGCCGCGGTGTAAAGAAGAGCTGAAAAGCCGGGCAATCTCATCAACGTCAAAATGTGGCCAGGAATCCGTCCGTCCCGCCCGGGTAGCGGTGATTCCGTGGCCTTTGCCCACCACTTTTCCGATACGGGTAATCTGAATGCCGGCGGCACAAATTGCCTCCATTAGCGGTTCACAGCCGGCTTGCCGACAGCAGATCAACAACGAGCCGGAACCAATCAGTCCCAGGGGATTGATTTGCAGCAGACGGCAGATCCGGCTGGTTTGCTCAAAAACCGGAATGGCATCCAGGTCGATTTCAATCCTGTGCCCTCCGGCGATGCCCAGTTCCTCGATGGCCGTGGCCAGGCCCCCCTCGGTGACATCGTGCATGGCACTGGTCGCCTCACTGGCCGCGGCAATTTGAGCTTCCGGAAGGATACTGATGCGAGACAGAAATTCGCGGCAGGTTTCAATTTCCGTAGCGGCCATCCCGGCTTTTTTCAATCGGTCACCGAACTCCCTGGCGATAATTGCCGTTCCTTCCACCGCGACGGCCTTGGTCAGCAAAACCCGGTCGCCGGGTTGTATGTTGCGTTTGTCCACCAGCCGGTGTCGGGTTACGGTGCCTGCCATCATCCCGGTTACCACCGGACGGGTGACCGCATCGGTAATTTCGGTATGTCCGCCGCACAGGGTGATGTGCCAGCGCCGGCAAAATTGCTTCAGTTCGTCGATCACCCGGCGGATTTCAAGTGCGGTGATGCCGGGGGGAAACAGCAGGGTGGTTAGCAGCCAGCGCGGTCTGGCTCCGGAGGTGGCAATGTCATTGGCGTTGACCAGAACGGCATACTGGCCGATGGCGTCCGTTGCGAAGGTGATGGGATCTGACTTGAGCACCAGTACCTGCTCGGGTGTGACGTCCACCGCGGCGGTGTCTTCCCCCACCCCCGGGTTGATGATGATTGACGAGTCATCGAAAACAAACTGGTCCAGAAATTCGCGTAAAAGATCATTGGGCAATTTGCCGGCCGGCAGCGGCAATAGCCGCCGGACGATATTTTTAAACCGGGACAGCCGATGAATGTGAAATGAATTTTGCGTGTCGCCCGGCCCCTCCGGGACGGACGCGTCAATGCGAACGGCGATGGCGCCGGCCTGTCGGGCCTGCTCGAAGAAGTTCGCATCGGCCGTTACCACTGCCAGCCCGTCTATGGTTACATGCATTTTTTCAGCGGCCAGACGCACCGGGTTGACGCCGGGGGGGCTTTGCAGCAAGTCCTGGCGGCACAGGACGCTGGTGAAAGCCGAGGCGGCGACCGGTGAGAGCGCATACAGGATTTTTTCGGTGGCGGCCGGGCCGTTGTGGCTGAACACTGCGATCTGAAGGTTGTTATCCGCCAGGTATTGCATCAGAGCGCCGGCATCAGGTGAAACGCCGGTGCTGTCTGCAGCGGTCAGCTCGAGTTGTTCCAGGGTGGACAGCATCTGATGCTGACGTTCGGCATCCGCAACAGAGCGGATAAACTCCGCCAGCGGTGTCTGTGACGGGCATCCAATCGATGCCTTGCGTGCATTTTCATCCGGTGGGCATACTGTGCACAGCGCTCCTTCCAGGTGAAAAAGAACGGCCTTGATGATCAGTGGGTTGTGTTGCATACAGGTTGGTCCGTGGGTCCTTTCGAATTCTTAAGATCCAGAATCCTTGACAGAAAGTGGCTCAAATGTCAAATTTTACCTGGCTCCGTTCTGAATTGTCCCTAATTATGTCTAAGCGGTTGTTAGCGCCCCGGTAACAATGTTATGAAAATACTGTTGATCTATCCTTATTTTCTGGAAAGCCGGGTGCAGACCGTCGAAGATGTGCGCGTCGTGCCGCTGGGGCTGTATTACGTGGCAGCGGTGTTAAAGCGGCATAACTATGATGTGGAAATTTTAAACTGGCACCGCATCAATGAAAGCCCCGCACAAATCGGAGAGCTGCTGCGCGCAAAAAAACCGGATGTGATCGGGTTTTCCATTGTGCACGCCAACCGCTGGGGGGCCGTCGAAATCGCCCGGATTGCCAGGCAGCTGGACCCCCGGGTCCACATCGTGCTGGGCGGAATCGGGGCCACATTTCTGTGGGAACATTTGTTAACGCATTTTGCCGATGTTGACTTCATCGTGCTCGGCGAAGGTGAATACCCGTTTTTAAATCTGCTCCGCCACCTTGAAGCCGGCAGTCCGCCTGCAGAGCTGGAAACACTTCCCGGCATCGCCTTTCGCAAAAACGGCCAACCGTTCAAGACCCAGGAGCCCGCGATGCTTGCCGATCTTGACGAGCTGGCCAATCCGGCGACCTACTTTGACTACCAGCACATTGCCCTGACCCGGGGTTGTGCTGCCAACTGCAGTTTCTGCGGCTCGCCGCGTTTTTGGGGCCGGCGGGTCCGTTCCCACTCTGCGGGTTATTTCATCGACCAGCTCGAGCTTCTGGCTGGCCGGGGCATCCATTCCTTTTATGTTTGCGATGACACTTTTACATTGAACCGTAAACGGGTGGTCGACATTTGCCGTAAAATTGTCCAGCGGCAAATGGACATCAGCTGGACGGCGATTTCAAGGGTGGACAGCATTGACGACGAGCTGCTTTACTGGATGCGAAAAGCCGGATGCATTCAGATCAGCTATGGGGTGGAAAGCGGCTCTGAAAAAATCCGCCGTTTTTTGAACAAGAAAATCAGCACCCGCCAGATCGAAACGGCTTTTGAGAAAACCCGCAAATACGGCATTCTGGCCCGTGCATACTTTATCTATGGCTGTCCCGGGGAAAGTCGCAAAACCATTGCCGCAAGCCTTGAACTGATCCGGCGCATCAAGCCTTTAAGTGTCATTTTCTACATTCTGGACATTTTCCCGGGCACCGCGCTTTATAGCGAGTTCAAACGCGCAATGCAGCTGAACGATGATATCTGGCTCAACCGGATGGAAGACATCATGTATTTTGAAAGTGATCCGAATTTAACCCGGGAGATGATATTGGAATTCGGACAGACCTTGCGGGCGGGTTTTTATCGTGACTTGCCGCAATTCGTTGATTCCCTGCAACTGGTCGATGACCCATCATTGTACCGGCAGCACTCAGATTTTTATTCGCGCCTGGCCATGACGTTTGACCACGGGGATTACAGCCGGATTGACGCCATCGAGGGCAAGCAGCAGCTGGCTGAAAAGTTATACCACCGGGCCCTGGGCTATCACCCCAATGCCAGGGCTTATCTGGGGCTGGGTATTTTGAGCCAGAAAAGGGGTGAGCACCGGCAGGCAGTGGATATTCTTTCCGGAGGGCTTGTCCATTTTCCAGGCGATGTCCAGCTGAACATCTGCCTGGGGGTCAGCCTGATGAACCTGCAGCGCTTTGAGCGGGCCCTGGCCTGTTTTGAAAAATACCCCCAGGTCAAAGATGCGCTGCACTTTGCGGCCCGTTGCTGCAGCGCCCTGGGAGATGAAAAACGGGCGAACGTTTTCGTTGCAAAACTCAAGGCACTGTAATACCTTAATTGTGCGATAACCGCACAATTGCCCGTGGTGCGTTGTTTGCGGGTCGTGCTCAAACGGGCGAGGGCAACCGAATTTATATCAGCAGGTGCACCGAATAATAAGAATCAGGCGTCATTCCAAAACAATAGACTACAGACAACTGACCCATTGAGTTTCGCTCAATTGAGGTAATATATTTATTATTTTAACACCATCAGGAGGCGTACATGAATACTGATAAGGAGAAAAGCGGAACATTTACGGGATCAGACAATGTGCAAATTTTTTACCGCTACTGCGCAGCACAGCCTGAAAGAGCCCGCATGGTGATCGCTCATGGCCTGGGAGAGCATTCCGGCCGTTACGGCAACCTCGTAAGTCTCCTGATAGGGGCCGGTGTCAGTGCCTGGGTGCCGGATCATCGGGGACACGGCCGCAGTGGTGGCAAACGCGGGCATGTGCTCCATTTTATGCAGTATGTAACGGATCTGCGGATGATGATTGATCGCGCCCGCCAGGATATGCCGACGGGCATGCCGTGTTTTCTTTTCGGGCACAGCCTGGGCGGGCTGATCGCTCTTTACTGCGCCCAGCAGTTTTCCGACCGGGTTGACGGGCTTGTCATTTCTTCACCGGCCCTGGGAATGGTGATCGAGGTGCCGGCGGTTAAAAAGATTGCCGGCCGCGTCATGTCTTCTGTTTACCCCGGCCTGAGCATGGGCAATGAACTGGATGCCGCCAAAATCAGTCATGATCCGGAGGTCGTCCGGGCTTACGAAAACGATCCTCTGGTGCACGACCGGGTCAGCGCGCGGTTTTTCACCGAGTTCATGGCGGCCATGCAAACTGTAAATCAGAACGCAGCAGCCATCAAGGCACCGCTGTTGCTCCAACTGGCAGGAGATGACCATCTGGTCAATGCTCAGGCGTCGCGGCGCTTTTTCGAAAACCTGCAGCTTAAAGACAAGACCCTGCATGTTTACGATGGACTGTATCACGAGATTTACAACGAAACCGAAGCCGAGCGCCGGCGGGTGCTGAAGGATCTGTCCACCTGGCTGGAGGCTCACATCGGTCAAGGAGGTCAGTGATGACGGTTGCTCCGAAAAAAATCACCGCGGATCAGATTGCCGGCGTGATTGCTGAAAAATTCAAGGGCCGGCAGGAGATTACCTGTTACGTGGGCTCCAACGCCGCCACCCCGACGGCCTCCCTCGAGGCGTTGACAGCTGCCATCAAGGTCCGCCGTCCGCAGCTGCCGTTTGTTAAGATGGTTCATCTGCTGTTGCAGGGACCGGTGCCATACGTTGAAGAGGGGCTGCAGGACCGGGTGATGACCTATTCGATTTTTTCAGCCGGTGATGTGCGCCGGGCGGCCAATGAAGGCCGTGCCTATTACTTGCCCTGCACCCTGGCCAACCTGGCCAGCTTGATCGGCAAGGGCCGCAAGTACGAACCGAATGTCGTTTTCTTGAAGGTGCGCCAAAACGAACACACCGGCGAATACAGCCTGGGACTTTCAGTGGAGGCCCTGCATACCGCCATCGACTATGCCGAGGTTGTGGTCGCAGAGCTGGACGCCAGCATGCCCTTTACCCAGGGGCAAAGCGTGGTGGACGCCCAGTCCATTGATTACATGATCGAAGACGGCGTCAAGCCGGTCTACCAGTTTGCCGCTCCGGACTTTGACAACCTGTCAGCGGCAGAAAAGCGGATCGGAGAGCTGATTGCCGCCCGTTTTATTGCCGACGGCATCACGCTGCAGGTGGGAATCGGCAAGATTCCGGATGCGGTGGTTGGAACCATCCGGGATGCCGGCTACCGGGACCTCGGAGTGCAGACCGAGCTTTACGGCGACGGGTTGATGCTGCTGGAAAAAGAAGGTATCGTGACCAACCGTAAAAAGAAGGCCAACCTGGGTTACAGTACCACCAGCCTGATCATGGGTTCCGAAGAGTTGTATGATTTCGTCCACATGCGCACCGGAGTCCAGATGCGGCCGTCGGCTTATACCAACGCTGCGCAAACCGTGCGCCGCAACAGCCCGTTTGTCTCCGTCAACACGGCCATCGGGGTGGATCTGCTGGGCAATGTCTGGGCGGACTTTATCGATCCCCGGCGGTATTACAGCGGGGTGGGAGGGCAGCCGGATTTTATCCGGGCGCTGAATGATCGCACTTATGGTCCACCGATCATTGCCATGAAAAGTGTTACCGACAGGGGGGCGTCTAAAATCGTCAAAATGCATCCGCCGGGAATCAGCCTGACGGCCAGCGCTTATGACGGTATTGTGCTGGTTACGGAATACGGCATTGCTGATCTGCGGGAGCTGACCTCCGGTGAAAAGGCGATGGCCATCGCCAGCATCGCCCATCCGAAATTCCGTGATGATTTTTTGCGCAGTGTTTACGAAGATTCCCTGTTTACCAAGGCCATCGGGTTTTATCTGGACAAAACACCGCCCGGGGTTCAGATGTATGCAGGCGGTATCACGCTGGAAGAAGGGGAATAGTGCAAAGTGCAAAGGGTAGACCGCATAGCGTATGGGGCAGAGCACGGAGGGTGAAAGGGCAAAAATGTTGCGGTTAAAAAGTTCTGTTCAGAAAACTTTTTTATTGCTGTTTTTGCTCCTGCTGGTCGCCTGCGGGGGGCAACCGGCGCTGCGGGTCGACCCGCTTCCGTCCTATGATGCCCTGTTTGAAACCCAACGGGGCTGGACCGGCGCCGATGGGGCATACACGGTCAGGCTTTCGGATACTGAAACCCTGTGGCTGTTCGGTGATACCTGGTGGGGGGAGATCCGCGACGGGCGTCATGAGAATGCCACCATCGTCAATAACTCCATTGCCATCCAGCGTGGTGTTGCTCCCCCTGACGCGACGGTTAAGTTTTATTGCAGCCGCGCCCCGGACGGTATGCCCCGGGCGTTTTTTAGGCCACTGGACGGGCGGGGGTGGTTGTGGGTTTACCACGGGGTGCTGGCCCCGGACGGCTTGTACCTGTTTTTCATGCAGATGCAGCGCACGCCGGATCAGGTGGCTTTTGGCTTTGAAACCATCGGCGCCTGGCTGGCGCATGTGTCCAACTATCGGGATCCACCCGGACAATGGCGCATTGTTCAGTACCGGCTGCCGTGGACGGGGTTTCCTAACGCCGGAAGTACTTTTTTTGGCTCCTGGGTGCTGAAAAGGGATGGTTTTTTTTACGTGTACGGCATTGCTGAAGAGAAGATCTACGACCGTCTGCAAAAATTCATGGTCCTGGCGCGGGTGCCTGAAAAAGGCCTGCCGGATTTTACCCAATGGCGTTTTTATGCCGACGGTCAATGGATATCGGATTTTACCGCCGCTATGCATTTGTGCGCCGGCATGGCCAACGAGTACTCGGTATCCTTTCTGGCGGATTATGGAAAATACGTTGCATTGTATTCCCAGGACGGCATTTCGAAAAACATCATCGCACGGTTTGCCCCCGCGCCATGGGGACCCTGGGGGGATCCGGTCACGTTTTACCAGTGCCCGGAGGCCAGTCAAGGCAAGGACATCATCTGCTATGCCGCCAAGGGGCATCCAGATCTCACTATCGCACGCGACGAGCTGGTGGTCACTTACGTGGCCAATTCAACTGATTTTTATACCATGGCCGCGGACGCGCAGCTATACCGTCCGCGGTTTTTGCGGGTGAGGTTTACGCGCTTTTGACTTGCCCGACAATCCAGTCCAGAAACGGCTGGTAGCCGCCGGCGACGGGCAGGCTCACGATGCAGGGGCAGTCATAGCTGTGCAGGGATTTGACTTTTTTCACCAGCAGTGGGACCTGTGCTTCAGTGGTTTTGGCGATCACGACCACCTCCGTGTCATCCTGCAGCTCATCCTGCCACAGGTAAAAGGAATTCATGTTGTCCAGGATGTTCACGCAGGCCGCCAGGCCC
>JAOZPY010000006.1 GCA_029932495.1 Desulfobacterales bacterium | reverse complement strand
ATGTCAACCGGCTTTTGAAAAATTACAGCCAATTGCTGAAAATGCTCAAAAAGCTTAACAAAGGTGGTATGCGCGGATTACAACGCGGCATGCTGCCGTTTTGAAGGAGAAAACAATTATGGCGGTTAGAATCAGACTGGCCCGACATGGCGCCAAGAAAAAACCTTTTTACCGCATTGTGGCTGCCGACAGCGAAAACCCACGGGACGGCAGATACCTGGAAAATCTCGGCACCTATGACCCCCTGTACGACCCGGCCCGGGTGTCCCTGAAATCGGACCGAATCCAGTACTGGATGGATCAGGGAGCCCTGCCCAGCGATACGGTACGCAGCATATTGAAAAAAGAAGGATTTTTTGCCGATAAGGCTTCATCGGCTGCCTGACGTAGTTATAGGCAAAAACCGGTTAATGTTGAGCAACAGCGTCAATCACAAAACCCATGTTCTCATCGGCAAGATTGTCGGAGCCCATGGTATTAAAGGCACCAGTAAATTTTATTCCTATGCGGAATCGCTGGCACTTTTTGAGGCTGGCAGCACCGTTTGGATCTGTGACCGTCACGGGCGGGAAGCCGCCTATGAAATCAAGTGGATCAAACCCCACGGCCGGGCGGCGCTGATTTCCTTAAGCGGCGTAGATGACCGCCGGCAGGCCGAATCGCTTGTCGGGGCTGAAATGTTCATTGAAAAAGCACGGCTGCCTGAACCGGCGCCGGGCACCTATTACTGGTTTGACCTGATCGGCATGGAGGTTTACAGCACCGCGGAAAACTACCTGGGCCGGCTGACGGCCGTCATACCGACCAGCGGCAATGATATCTACGTGGTAAAAAACGGTGAAAAAGAGGTGCTGGTGCCGGCCCTCGAGTCGGTGGTCCGTGATATCGATTGCGAGCGGCGCCGCATGCAGGTGGATCTGCCTGAAGGTTTGGGCCCGAAGGTTTAAGCCAGATGAAATTTACAGTGCTGACGATTTTTCCGGAAATGATTGCTTCCTTCCGGGAACACGGCATTATCCGCCGGGCCGTCGAGGGTAAAAAAATTTCCGTTGCGGCTCTGAATCTCCGGGATTTTGCCACCGACCGGCATCAGGTAACCGATGACAGGCCCTATGGCGGCGGCAGCGGAATGATTATGAAGCCTGAACCGGTGGCCGGTGCCATTCGGGCTGCTGCAAAAGCGATGCCCGCAGCGCGAAAAATTCTATTGACTCCCCGGGGACGGGTCTTTAACCAGGATGTAGCCCGGGAACTGGCTGCCTGCGAAGGGTTGATTCTGGTTTGCGGCCGCTATGAGGGAGTCGATGAACGCATCTGCCAAGAACTGATTGATGATGATGTATCCATTGGCGACTACATTCTCACCGGCGGCGAACTGGCGGCAATGGTCATTATCGAGGCGGTCGCCCGGCTGATTCCGGGGACCCTGGGCGCTGCAGATGCAGCCGAAAATGATTCCTTTTCAGACGGATTGCTGGAGCATGCCCACTATACACGGCCGCCCGTATTTGAGGGTCAACCGGTCCCGAAAGTATTGCTGTCCGGCCATCACCGACAGATTGAAGACTGGCGTTTGGAGTCGTCTTTGATGCAAACACTCTTGAAACGGCCGGAGCTGCTCGAGGGCCGGGATTTAAACAGTCGGGAACGCGAAATACTGGAAAAATGGAGCACCGCTATCCGGCGCATCCTGGAGGCGTATTCGCGGAGAAAATGATATGCCCCTTCTTTATGTGGCGCTGGCCCATTATCCGGTGACCAATAAAAACGGTGACATCATTACCTCGGCCATCACCAACCTGGATTTGCACGACATATCCCGGGCGGCCCGGACATACGGGGTAAAATCTTTTTACGTGATCACGCCGCTGACGGACCAGAAAGCGCTGGCTGAAAGGATTGTCACCCACTGGACACATGGTGCGGGAGCTGATTATAACCCCGCACGACGCGATGCATTGGATTTGATCAGGCTTGTCGATACCGTCGAAGATGCGGCCCGGGATATTGAACACCGGGAAATGTGCTATCCGAAAATTGTGGCCACCGGTGCCCGCAAGCATTCATTGAGCATCGGCTATGCACAATTTCGCGGCCTGCTGGAAAAAAAATTTCCGTACTTGCTCGTCTTCGGCACCGCATGGGGACTTGCTGAATCATTCAGGGACCAGGCGGATTATGTCCTGGAACCCGTCATCGGGGCCACGGACTATAATCACCTGTCAGTGCGCTCGGCCGCAGCCATTGTGCTCGACCGGCTTGCAGGAATAAAAAATTAACCATCACGATTTTGTAAAGACATCTTCTGGAGGAAAAATGCAAACAATCAAACAACTGGAAAAAGAACAAATGCGCATGGACCTGCCGGCGTTCAGCCCGGGCGATACGATCAAAGTCCATGTAAAAATAAGAGAAGGTGAAAAAGAACGCATTCAGGCTTTTCAGGGAGTTGTCATCAGCAAGCGCAATGGCACCACCAACGCAACATTTACCGTACGCAAAGTTTCTTACGGCATCGGAGTGGAGCGCATTTTCCCGCTGCACTCCCCCAGCATCACCCGGGTGGATGTCATCACGCGGGGCCGTGTGCGGCGCGCTAAAATTTATTACCTGCGCAAACTCAGAGGCAAAGCTGCCCGTATCAAAGAAAAACGCTTTAATTAAAATATCCGGTGGATTGGTTGATTGCGTTGACTGGCAGCCCCTTTATGAACCACTTGACTGTCTCTGCTGATTCTTTGTTACAGGTATAGAACAAGGATGGGGCTGCAAGATAGCGACGCAATTACTTTTTTTGCATCGCTGTCTTTCAGACTTCCACATTCCGAATTCCGAACTCCGATATGGATATGTGGGTTTTTGAAAATGAGGCCATCACCAACGGCTGCCGGGACATCGCCGGCATTGACGAGGCCGGTCGGGGTCCCCTGGCCGGCCCGGTTGTTGCCGCCGCCGTCATTTTACCTTCAGCGTTTCATGATCCCGTCATAACCGACTCCAAGAAACTTTCGCCTGCAAAACGCCGGCACCTGTATGAAAAAATTTATTTACATGCAGTTTCTGTGGGCATTGGAATTGTCGACGCCGTTGAAATCGATCGCATCAATATTCTGCAGGCCTCCCTGCTGGCCATGTCCATGGCGGTGGACAACCTTAAGCCCCGGCCCGATTGCCTGCTGATCGACGGTACTTTTCGCATTCACTGTGACCTGCCGCAGAAACCGATCGTCAAGGGGGATGCCCGCAGTATCTCCATCGCGGCGGCCTCGATCATCGCCAAGGTTTCCCGGGATCGGCTGATGGAAATTTATCACCATTATTACCCCCAGTTTGATTTTCCCCGGCACAAGGGCTATCCCACAAAACTGCACAAGGCGGCCATCCGCGAATTCGGCTGCTGTCCCATCCACCGGCGCAGCTTCAAAGGGGTGAAAGAATACGTATGCGAAACAGGCAGCAACAATTCGGCGAAAAAGGTGAGTCCCTGGCAGCCCGGCACCTGAAAAAAAACGGGTATCAGATCCTTGAGCAGAATTACTGCAACCGGCTGGGGGAAATCGACATTATTGCCCTGGAAGATAAAACCCTTGTGTTCGTGGAGGTTAAATCCAGAAAATCTACCCGGTACGGAAGCCCCAAGTGGGCGGTCACGCCCCGCAAACAGCGTAAAATTTCGATGATCGCCCTTGCTTATCTCAAGTCAACCGGCCAGACCCGGGCCCGTGCACGTTTTGACGTGGTCACCGTCACCGCCAACCGGGGTGCCCCCCGGATCGAAATTATTAAAAATGCCTTCGAACTCGCTTACGAATAACGGTTCCGCCCCTGCCGAGCCGGGCTGTCTGTACGTGGTGGCCACCCCCATCGGCAACCGGGACGATATCACGCTGCGGGCGCTGAACATTCTCGGCGCAGTGGACCTGATCGCCGCCGAAGATACCCGCAAAACCGGCAGGTTCCTGGCCCGGTACAATATCAGGCAGCCCCTGGTCTCTTACCACGAACACAACGAGCATGAACGCACGCCGGAGCTGATCGCAAAACTCAAACAAAATTCCATGGCCCTGGTGTGCAATGCCGGAACTCCCGGGATATCAGATCCGGGATACCGGCTGGTGCAGGCTGCCATTGCCGCCGGCCTCAAGGTTGTTCCCGTCCCCGGGGTCAGTGCCGCCACCGCAGCACTGAGCGTCGCCGGGCTGCCCACCGACAGCTTTGTTTTCATTGGATTTGCGCCCCGCAAAAAAGCCCGGCGTCTGCAACAGTTAAGCGAACTGGCCGCCGAACCGCGAACCCTCATTTTTTATGAATCCCCACGGCGCATCACAACCCTGTTGCAAGAGTTGGCTGACATTCTGGGCGATCGCCGTGCAGTGCTAACCAGGGAGATGACCAAGATGCACGAAGAATTTATCCGGGGTCGGCTATCTGAAATTTGCCAATCGCTGTTGGACCGGCCGGCTATTAAGGGTGAGTGTACCCTGCTGGTGACCGGAGCAAATCCTAGCGTATCAATCGACCGGTCAGCCATCCAGGCCGAAATCCGCAATGCTTTGGAATCTAAAAGCAAGCACCTGTCTGAGACCGTCCGCAAAATCGCCGCAAAATACGGGCTTTCAAAAAACAGCGTATACCAGGAAGCATTAGCGATCAGAAGTCGGATAAAAAATGACAGGTAATAAAATCCACCTTCCGCATTCCCCCATCCGCATTCAAACGATTTATCCGGTCATCCTGGCCGTGCCGGAAGAAGTCCGGGCTTACAAGCCCAGAGACCGGGTTGTATTTCTCAGCCGCCACGCCCGGATGGCACTGGCAAAATCCGCCGCCCGCAGCGGCATCCCCATGGGCGAGCTGCGGCAGACACAAGACGGCGCCCCTCTGCCTTTTGACGGCACGTACTGGTCCATCAGCCATAAACCCTGCTACGTCGCCGGGGTGGTGGCCCCTTGGCCCATTGGCATCGACATTGAAAAAATACGCCCCTGCGCATCCGGTCTTTTTGAAAAAACCGCCGGGCCGGCCGAATGGACCCTGGCAGGGACAGAGCACGCTTCATTAACCACTTTTTTCCGCTACTGGACGGCGAAAGAGGCCGTGGTCAAAGCCGCTGGAACAGGGTTAAAAGACCTGCTGAAATGCAAAATCATCACGATTGCGAATGATCACCGCTTAACGATACGCTATATGAACAAAGATTGGTGCATCGAACACTTCTTTTTTGACGGCCACATCACCTCCATTGTATCCAACGCTCAGCCCATCCAATGGTCTGTCAGAGCTTGACCCCGTAGTTTTTAATGGTATCGCTCAACGGCCGGCCGAACAAAAAATCCAGCATGTCCGGCTGCAATCCGCCCCGGGATACCACCAGTTTGCGAATTTCAGCGTCATAACGAATAATTTCAGAAAGCTTGCGGCGGGCTGACGCCGCCGGGTGTCCTTCCAATTCCTGCACCAGATGCTGAATTTTTTCATGATTGCACCGTACCTGATGATCTTGAACCAGGTCCCACAGCCCTTCAACCCGAGAAATGAGATCCCGGCGCGTCAGCCGTTGGATGGCATAAATTTTTTCGAGCTCGCCGGGGTCCCAGCATTTCAGCACCCGGCACTCCAGGGGTCGGTTTTCATAAATAGTGCAGCTTTTGTGGATTTCATCAAAAAACATGCAGGTCCAGCCGCCCTTTTTCCCCTTGATTTTGATGACATCGGTATCAACCGGCATCAGGCGCTGTTTCACGTTATCCCAGGCGAGCTCGCCCTTGCGGATGGTATACAGACAACTGGACGGAATCACGCCTTTTTCGAGCAGTGCGCGGTCCACCAGGTGAAAAGCAGGACCGCCCTTTTCACAACACTTGCCGCAGCGCTTACAGGCTGAAACTGTTTGGCCGGCCGCCGGTGTTGCCCCATGGCTCATCTATTTCAGACCTTCTATTTTAGTTATCATCGGTCAGCGCAATCATTGGAGGTTATTGCCAAATCAATCCTGCAATTTTCGCTTGGAGAATCGGATTGTTTCTGATAATTTATACCTTAATCGATCGTAAACAAAATGAAAAAGTGTAAGTAACATTCTAAATTACTACCATTTCTGTTATACTTTTCTTAATTTTCATATATTTTCCATCACTGAGATATAATGTTAAAGGATTTTTTCATTTTGTTTACCCTCCGGGAAAGCCGATAGCGCCCCATCTTCTGCGTTGCCAGGGACTCGCGGTAGATGATTACAGCTTCGCCCCTGGACGCCTTGAAGCTGGGGCACCCTCGACTTTCGATCTATCAAGGTATACCTAAATCACGAGCAAACGCAACCACTGTTTATGATGCGCGTTCATATTGAGCAAATAACAGAACAGGGCCTGGCCCTTGATTTTGAGGAGCCGGCGCAAACTTTTCCAGCACTGATGGAATTGGAGGCCACAGGGGCGGGCACATTTACGGCCCCGGTAAAAACCGCCTTGAGAGCCCGGCTGTTCGGTGATATGGTGCAGGTCAAGGGGATCATTTCCACAAGGGTTCGCCTGACATGCGCCCGTTGTTTGAAGACCTTTGATGCACCACTGACCTCCCGTTTTGAAGTAACTTACACCCAGCGGCCGGCAGGTGAAAAAAAGGCAAATCAGCAGGAGGAAATCGAACTTGATGCCGGTGACATGGGGCTGATCTATTTTGAAGGCGAACAGATCAACCTGCTGGAGGCCATCCAGGAACAGGTCATTCTGGCGCTGCCCATCAAGGCGCTTTGCAGTCCGACATGCAAAGGACTGTGCCCTGGCTGCGGTGCTGATCTGAACCAGGGCAAGTGCAGTTGTGACCGCCGGGTTCCGGGCGGTGCCTTTGCCGCCCTTAAAAACTTAAACCTGGGGAAGAAATAAGCCCATGCAACGCGAAAAAGCAGCGGCCGGAAGAATATTGCGCCAGCCGGGAAAATTCCTGTGGAGCGTGCTGGTGGCTTTCAAGCGCAACCAGGGATTGTTACTGGCCGGTGCGGTGGCCTATTATACGCTTCTGTCTCTCATCCCCATGCTGGCTCTCATCCTGGTGGGGCTGTCCCATTTCATCGAAGAGCAGCAGCTGTACACCACGATTCTGACAAATTTAAAACTGGTCATTCCCGAACATGCGGAAAGGGTGGCCAGCCAGGTATGGGGATTTCTCGAACGCCGTCAACTGGTGGGTGTAATGGGAATCGGCGCCATGCTCTTTTTCAGCTCCCTGGCCTTTTCCATGCTGGAAAGCGCCATGGCGGTCATATTCTCCCATCGCATCCGCAGACATCGCCGTCACTTTCTCATCTCCGCCATTATCCCCTATGTCTATATTTTTCTGCTCGGCCTCGGTTTGCTGCTGGTGACCCTGATGTCGGGCTTTCTGGACACCCTGGCGGACAAACACCTTATCGTCCTGGGCTGGGATCTGAGTCTGGCGGCCCCTTCGCGGGTCTCACTGTATATGCTGGGAGTCTTCGGTATGATATGCATGCTCACCTCGCTGTATCTTGTGATGCCCGTGGGGCGCATCCCCCTGCGCTATGCCTTTGCCGGGGGCGTCACCGCCACCATCCTGTGGGAAATCATCCGCCATGTACTGGTCTGGTATTATTCAAACATTTCCCTGGTAAATGTCATTTACGGATCCCTGGCAACCGCTGTTGTGGCCCTGCTGAGCATCGAAATTGCAGTGATTATCCTGCTGCTGGGCGCCCAGGTTATCGCGGAATTCGATCGCGCGGCCATTGAACCGCCGGAAGAGGATCCGCATGTCCTTGGTGGATGAGCACCTTTTCGTGCCGGCAAAACCATCTTGTGCACCTATCGGTAAAACAGAAACAGGCCCCCAAAAATCAAAAACATGCCTGCGATGTGAAACATTGCCAGGGATTCATGGAGCAGCAATACCGCCAGGATGGAGGCAAACACGGGAATCAGGTTGATAAACAATCCGGTCCGATTCACACCGATGACCTGCACCCCCCGGTTCCAGCAAAAATAGGCCAGCACGGACGGAAACAAGGAAACGTAAAGGATGCTCAGCACTACCGGCCAACTCCAGGCCAAAGGCTGACTACCGCCAAGTTCCCAGATATACAGCGGCAGCAGGCCCAGAGTTCCGATACCAAAAGACAGGCTCAAAAAACTGAGCGGATGAATGGCGGGCCGTTTGGGCAAAAGGGCTGAGTACAGGGCATAAAGCACCACGGCGCTGACCATCATCAGGTCTCCTCCGGCAAAGGTCATCGTCAACAAAGTGCCCAGCCGGCCACGCAGGATTACCACGAAAGCCCCGGACAGGCATACCGCCACGCCGAACAGCTGGCCCCTTGTAATCCTCTCCCGATACAACAGCAGGGTCATCAAGATAATTATCGCCGGCATTGTCGATTGAATCATGGCCGCATTGATGGCGGTGGTGGTATGAACGGCGGTATACAGCAGGGTATTGAAACCTGAAATCCCCAGCACAGACAGCAGGCTCATAATCTTCCAGGATTTCAGCGCCGATTTCCAGTCCTTTTTCACGTACCGCCAGGTAAAGGGCACCAGCACCGTAAAGGCCACCGCCCAGCGCCAGAAGGCAAACGCCACCGGGGGAATGATGTCCACCACTCCCCGGGCCAGGACAACATTGCCGGCCCAGCACAAGGGCGCCAGGGTCACCAGTAAATAGGGTAAGATGGTAGCATACCGCCGTTGAGGTTTGTCCGCTGCGCTTGACATGGTCATTCAGTAATAAAGAATTAGTGCGATATCGTCAAGGATCGATAAAAAAGCTGGCAACCCAACAAAAAAAGGGGGGCGCCCCTTTGCAGCGCAGCCCCCTTTTGTCCTGATCCTTACTTGTTACCAGCCGGCCATTTTTCTGTTAGCCGATGTCGTGCGCCGGGAAACCGCCGGTTTAGTGCCGGTGAAAATAACAGCAGGTTCTTGATGTTCGTACTTTCCGATGGCCTTTGAAACAGCGTTTTGCAAACCTGTAAAAAAAGCCCCGGCTTCTGTTTTTATCGATGGCCCGGATGGTTCCCGGGCCGGCAAACGGCACCCAGCCGTTCTCATATGACATTTCACCCTGCACATCCAATACGGTTTTGCCGGGTTTGTTGATGATATTGATCACCGCCTGGCGGTCAAACCGCACGGCCAGACATTTTCTTCTTCTCAGCAGCCTGTTCATAATTTTATCCCAAAAGCTCTGACCGGTGCCGGCGGCGGCAAATATCGCCGGCGAGCTGGAGCTCACAATCCGCACCCGGGCACGATCAATTGCTCGGGTATCATAGCCCACGGGCAGTATGATTGTCGCCCATATCCATTTGCCGCTGCTTGGCAAAATCAGGGTGCGCGGAAAAATCCGGATTTTTGCCGGCACGGCCGTCACCTGCACCTGAGCCTGGACACTGGCCACAGCCCCTTTGTCATCGCTGACGGTTAACGTCACCGTATAATTGCCGGTTTCGTAATAAGTATGCGCCGGCGCCACTTCAGCGTCCTGGTTGCCGGCCCCGGTGCCGGTGAACAAAGGCCCGGCGACGGATACACCATCACCAAAATTCCACGCATAACGGACAATCCGGCCGTCTTCATCATAGGATTGAGAACCGTCAAAAACAACTTCCTGACCGGCTGTGATTTCCACTGCAACCGGATCAATCACGGCAACGGGTTCCTTGTTGGTCTCAAAAGCAAGGCCCGTTACCGCCTTGCGCTGCATCAGGGATCTGTCGGTATAGCTATTGAGCAGGCTGAAGGCACCATGCCCGTCTCCCAGAAAAATAACCACCGCCCTGCCATCCGATCCATAATCGGCGGCCACCAGATCCTGATTTCCATCTCCGTCAAAGTCCCCATTGTCCAGCGGGGATGCGTTCATTTCAAATTCGTAGCTGGCCATCCAGTCAAATGTGCCATCACCGTTGCCGGTGTATATAATCAGAAAGTCGTAAAAAGCGGTCACTAGGTCCGCATTGCCGTCATTGTTAAAATCAGCCGCGGCAATACCCCGAACCGCGTTGCCATCCCAGGTGTCAAAGGACCGGGTGGTAAACGTTCCTTTTCCGTTGCCCAGGTTCACATAAATCTGACCACCGGCGACAGAAGGGGCCACCACAAAATCGGCATGGCCGTCATTGTTGAAGTCCGCCGCATCAATGCCGGCGGATGAATTCGGGGCCGCATTGACTAGCGTATTGTCGTTAAACCCGAAAGCCCCGTTTCCCAAGTACAGGCCGATGTTCGGACTGTGCGAATAGGCCATCACAAAATCCAAGTTGCCATCTTCATCAAAATCGGCAACCGCCAGGTCCATGGGGAATAAAGGCTCATCCCAGGAAGCTACGGCTACCGGCAGCCCGAACTGATTGCCCGCTCCCGTTTTTTCAAGGATATAAATTTCGCCGCTGCGAAAGCCGTTTCCCACAATATAATCCAGGTCGCCATCGTTGTCGAAATCCCCGATACCATTGCCGTAACTGCGCCCGGAGATGCCGTTACGCCTCATGTTCACCAGTTGCTCCGGCGCGCTGAAGGTGCCGTCGCCGTTGCTGGCCATGAAACTGGCATTGCCGTATATATCAGCGGAAACCACGAACACTTCACTGCCGTATGCCCCGGGGGCAGCCATTAAAACAGACACCATCAGGCACACCAGCAGACCGGCAATCTTCCAACCGTTTCGTATCATTTTCCCCCCTCCTTTTTAATGCGCTCCTCCGTCCGCGGATGCTTGCCCTTTCATGAGTCTTTTGAAAGCATCCCCGGAAACAATTACAGATACCGGCTCATCACCCCCCCAATCCGCTCCGTATCTGTATATGCCCGGCATTAAACCATCAATATTCATGCCAGGCAAAAGCACTCAAAGGAACATTTTTTTTTGGCCATCATTTACAGCAGTTACCGATCTGCCGGCTCCAACCACCACCCGTACCGCGGTCGCTACAATGACATTTTTGTCAGCCAAGTTACATTTTCGGGGAAAAAGGAGGGATTTCGATTTCAACTCACTCAAACAGGCTGGAATATTTGCCGTAACCTTGAGATTCCAATTCCTCCCTGGGAATGAATCGTAGCGATGCCGAATTAATACAGTACCTGCGCCCGGTGGGTAGGGGACCATCGTCAAAAACATGGCCAAGATGAGAATCACCGTGTTTGCTGCGCACCTCGGTGCGGGTCACAAACAGGCTGCGGTCGTCAAGTTCAACGACGTTGGCGGGCTCCAACGGCCGGGTAAAACTGGGCCATCCCGTGCCGGAATCAAACTTGTCACGGGAGCTGAAAAGAGGCTCGCCAGAGGCGATGTCCACGTAAATTCCTTTTTTTTTGTTGTTCCAGTATGCGTTGTTAAACGGCGGCTCAGTGGCATTCTGGCGCGTAACACGGTACTGCAGCGGGGTGAGCCTCTGTTTCAGCGCCTTTTCATCCGGTCTTAAATATTCGCCAGCCCCGGCGGTTACCGGGTCGTGAGGCCATGCTTTTTTCAAAAACCGGTCCCTGCCGGAGTGCATGCGGTAAAATTTATACCGCAAGGCATTTTTCTTATAGTAGTCCTGGTGATAGTCCTCAGCCGGATAAAATCTTTCAAACTTGACAATGGGCGTTACGATCGGCTTGTTGAATCGGCCGGATTGTTGCAGCTTCTCTTTGGATTCCCGCGCCAGGCGCTCCTGCTGCGCATCATGATAAAAAATGGCACTGCGATACTGGCTGCCCCGATCGACAAACTGGCCGCCGGCATCGGTAGGATCCACGTGGCGCCAGAAAACATCCAGCAGCTGCCGGTAGGTTATTCTGGCCGGATCATAAAGGATCTGAACAGCTTCCGCGTGGCCGGTATGCCCGCCGGATACCTGTTCATAGGTGGGATCTTCCGTCTGGCCGCCGGTATAACCGGAAATGACGGCCACAACGCCGTCTACTTTTTCAAAGTCCGACTCCACACACCAGAAACAGCCGCCGGCAAAAGTGGCCTGGTGCAAATTGCCGTTTTTCTCACCCATGGCAGTACTCTTTTCCTGCGGTTTTAAACCTTCAGCCTGAAATGCGGTGATGAAAACACCTCCCAGTATAAGCGCAGCCAGCACCAGAACCGATTTCATGGCGTTTTCCCAAAGAAATTTTCTATTTTTTTAAAAATTGCTGCAAGTTCTCGATGTGCCGTTTTTCTTCCTCAATGATCTGTCGCAACACATCCAGCGTGGCAGAATCGCTGATAAAGGGCTCCAGTACCTGGTAAAAAAGCACAGTATCCTTTTCAAATTCAATAAATACGGCGACCATTTCATGGACCTGTTCGACGGAAGAAAAATCCACGTCCTGGAGTGAAAAGTTTTTTTCTCCCATTAGATCGTTGAACAACTCCCGGCTCATCTCTTTCATAAACGGGTTGGTATCTTTGCCCTTCAGCAGGCTTTTCAACTCGCGAAACCAGCTGGCATGCTTGGCCTCCTCATCAGCCATCCACCCCAGCAAAGAGGCGATCTGCGGGCTGGCTGCCTTTTCAATGGCTTGCCGGTAAACCGTCTCGCCGTTTTTTTCCAACTTGATCGCCATGTCAATAACTTCTTCAGGTGAAAACAAATCAGGCCTCCTTTTCTACTATAAATATTATTCATAAAATAACTCTCAAAAGAAGCGGAAGTCAAGCATATATCATTTTTAGTTGACCTGCACCCGTTAAAATTGTTATTACGTACCATAGTCACCATATGTAAATATTCCTAATGCCCGGGCCCTGGAGGGCAACACCGACCAGCAGCCGTCTTAACCTTTAAGCCACCACTGGGCCATACCTGGAGCCTGTATTGATCCGAAAAATCATCCTTGCCGTCAGTATTATCCTTGTGCTGTCGTCCGCCGCTGAATCCGGTGAACGCCTGTTGATTCTGACCGAAGAAAACCCGCCATTTAATTTTATCAAAAACGGCCACCTCACCGGCTCTTCCACCGCCATCGTGCGGCAGGTGCTAGCGCACCTGCACCAGGCCGATGACATCCAGGTGCTGCCCTGGGCCCGTGCCTACCATCTGGCATTGAACCGGCCGAATGTCATCCTGTTTTCAACTGCCCGTATCCCCGAGCGTGAGAAGCTGTTTTACTGGGTGGGCCCGCTTTATAAAGTGCGCTTTGGGTTCTATGCCCGCAAGGGCACCCACCGGTGCCTTTACAGTCTGGAAGACGCTCGCAAGGTAAAGGCCATTGCGACCTACCGCAATGATGTCAGGGAACAGCTGCTGCTGGCCCAAGGGTTCACCAACCTGGAGCGTTCAAAATCCCCGATCAGCGGCCTGAAAAAATTGGTGTCCGGAAGGGTTGATCTCTGGTTGTACAGCGATCTGGGAGCCCGCTGGATTGCCAAATCAGGGGGTATCGATTTTAACAGAATAGAGCTTATCCTGCCGTTCAAAGAATTTGATACCTATATCGCCATCTCCCGGGGCACATCGCCGACGGTGGTCAAGCAATGGCAGGAGGCTTTTACAGCCATCAAGCGCGATGGGCGTTTTTATGAAATCAGCCACCAATGGCTTCCCGCCGAAAAGATTCCACCGATTCGCCCGATGCCGGCAGGATCATCGGCGATGTTGTCAAAATTAAAGATTTTTACTGAAAACTCCCCGCCGGCCAACTATCTGCAAGGAGGTAAACTTTGCGGACTGTCGGTTGAAATTGTGCGTGAGATATTGCGCCGGTGCAAAATGGTGGACAATATCCAGCTGGTTCCCTGGGCCCGGGGTTACACCCTGGCTTTGACCCAGCCGGATGTTGCTCTGTTTTCAACCACCCGACTGCCCCAGCGCGAAAAGTTGTTTAAATGGGTAGGGCCATTGTATTCCCAGACCTGGGGCTTTTACGGCAAAAAAGGCGCCGGCCTTAAGATCACCTCCCTTGAGCAAGCTAAAAAAGTTGCCCGTATCGGGACCTATTACAAGGACGCCAAAGAACAATACCTGCTGGCATATGGATTTACCAATCTTGTCAGCACCAACAAAAACATCAGCAATATCCGCCACTTGCTGAGGGGTACGATTGACCTGTGGGTCAGCTCGGATTTCAACATGCCGTATCTGGTAAAACAGGCCGGCATCAATCCTGATCGTATTAAGTTGGTATATGCCTTTAAAAAAGTTGAAAACTACATCGCTTTTTCTACTAAAAGCTCTGATTGTCTGATCCGTCGATGGCAGCGCAGCCTGGATGAAATCAAACGAGACGGCACCTATGATCAGCTGCGCACCCGTCAAACCGCCTTGCTGCAACGTTAACCTTAATGTTGCAAAAGTCGGAGGGCTTCAGAGGTAAGTTGTCGTGAACAAAACCCAATTGCCGAAATTGTCTAAAAAATTCTTGTTTTTCCACGGTCGTTCCCTTTCCAGAGAACTGGCAATCAGCCTTATTTTGTTGCTCGTTCTATTTCAGGGGCTCTTGTTGGCTTACGTTTACAGCCGGCAGTCCCGTTTCCTGATGCAGGAACTGGAAAAAAAAGCAGACGACCTGGCGGCGAACCTGAGCGCCATCCTGATAGTGCCGCTGTGGGATTTTGACGACGAACAAATCGGTAAAATCGGCATGTCCTTCCTAAAAAATGATGTGGTCAATGAGGTGCATATCAAAAATTCCACCGGCACCACTCTTTTCAGGGCCCGTCGGGGTGCCGGCACCCCGGGGCGCATCCGGCGATCGGTGGACATCATCTATAAAAATCAGATGATCGGGCAGGCTGAACTGTTTTTTTCGCTGGGGACCTATGACAGGGATCTTTCCTGGTTTCGCAATACGATTTTGCTGGTACTGCTCGGCTCACTGATCATGATTCTGGTGACCACCGGAATTTTACTGCGTATTTTCATGCGCCACCCGCTGACCATTCTTCAAAAAGGTATCGACCGCGTGGCCAGAGGCGACTACGGATATGGATTCGAAGAAATTCACCACCGTGAGCTTGCCGGCATTGCTTCACGGTTCAAGGAAATGGCCGCCGGTATTCAGGCCCGGGAACGTTCCCTGCAGGTCATCAACAAAGAGTTGCAATCGGAAATTGCCGAGCGCAAACACGCTGAAAACAGAATCCGACAAAGCGAAGCCCGCAACCGTGCCCTGCTCAATGCCATGCCGGACATGATGTTTCACCTGGACCGCAACGGTTTACTGCTGGATTTTAAAGGAACCCGGGAAGACCTGCAGATTCCGCCTGAAGATTTTCTGAAAAAAGGCATCAACAAGGTGATGCCTACGAAAATATCAGCACTAATCCTTACAAAAATCGAACAGGTGCTGACCACCCGTCGGGTGCAGATTTTCGAATATGAACTGCCGCTGAAGGGTAAAATGTCCTATTTTGAATGCCGCATGGTGGCTTTCAGCGAGGATTCCGTTCTGGCGTTGGTGCGCAATGTCACCGAAAGCAAACAGGCCGCTGCGGATAAATTCAGACTTGAACAGCAGCTGCGCAAGGCACAAAAAATGGAGGCCATCGGAACACTGGCCGGCGGCGTGGCCCATGATCTGAACAATGTTTTGTCCGGACTGGTGAGTTACCCGGAACTTATCTTGCTGGATCTGCCGCAGGACAGCCCGTTGCGCCAATCCATCTTGACCATCCAGAAGTCGGGGGAAAAAGCGGCCAATATCGTGCAGGATCTGCTGACTCTGGCCCGCAGGGGCGTTTCGGTTTCCGAGGTGGTAAATATGAACCATATTATCACCGAGTACCTGAAAAGCCCGGAATACAAAAAGCTGAATCAATATTATCCCCAGGTAAAACTTGAAGTTGACCTTGAACCGGAACTTCTGCCTGTGACGGGCTCTCCGGTTCATTTGTCCAAAACAATCATGAACCTGGTTGCCAACGCCGCCGAAGCCATGCCGGACGGGGGCACCATTTGGGTATCGAGTCACAACCGCTATATCGACAAACCGGTCCGGGGCTATGATGATATTCAGGAAGGCGATTACGTTATTCTGAAAGTCCGCGATGCCGGTATCGGGATCGCAGAAAAGGACATTGAACGCATTTTTGAGCCCTTTTACACCAAAAAAGCCATGGGCAGAAGCGGCACCGGCCTAGGCATGGCAGTGGTCTGGGGAACGGTTAAAGATCACAATGGATACATTGATGTCCACAGCATCGAAGGGCGGGGCACCGAATTTTCAATTTATCTGCCGGCCTGCCGGCAGCCGGGGACCGAGCCGCAACGTCAACTGTCAATGGAAGATTATCGCGGACAGGGTGAGTTTGTGCTGGTCGTCGATGACGTTGAAGAACAGCGGGCCATTGCCTGTGAAATCCTGACCCGCCTCGGGTACCGGGTCGATAGTGTTGCCAGCGGGGAACTGGCGGTGGATTACCTGCAGGCCCAGCGGGTGGATATTGTTGTTCTGGACATGATCATGAACCCGGGAATTGACGGTCTTGAAACCTTCAAACAAATTATCCATGATCACCCCGGTCAGAAAGCCATCATTGCCAGCGGGTTTTCGGAATCAGAACGCGTCAGGGAAGCCCAGCGTTTGGGGGCCGGGGCTTACGTCAAAAAACCCTACCTGATGGAAAAAATCGCCATTGCCATCAGACAGGAACTGAATCGTACTACCTGAAAGGCCGGCACCTGCAGCGGCAGAAACCTTCCACTCCCATATATTTTTTAAATACGGCTTGAAAACCATTACTATTTTTGTAAAAATAGAAAGATTGGGGGAGTTTTTCAGATCCCCCGCCCCGTTCATTTGGCATGTGAGCTATTGATCGCGTTACAATCTACCGGGATTGGAGTGCAAGCAATGTTTAATGAAAGCAAGGCCAGCCAGCAGTTGCGAAAACTGGAAAAGCATTTGCAACAGGAAAACCCGATTCTTTCCGAAGTAGTGCAAAACTTTCGCGAACTTGACCGGATCAGCCGGCGGCTGGGCTTTTTCGAACGCGAACAATCCCATGCCACCGCCACCCCCTGGTGGCCGCTGATTTCAATTCTGGGAATCTACTCTGCGGGCAAATCATCTTTTATCAACAGCTTGCTCCAGTATGATTTACAGGCGGTAGGCATTCAGGCCGTGGATGACAAATTCAGTGTTATCTGTTTTTCCCGGGAGAAAAAGCCGCGGGTGCTGCCGGGCCTGGCACTGGATGCGGATCCGCGTTTTCCGCTGTATCGGATCAGCCAGGCAATTGATGAGGTCGCCGAAGGAGAGCATATTGATGCCTACCTGCAGTTGAAGACCTGCCCCAGCGAAAAATTGCGTGGAAAAATTTTAATCGACTCACCGGGATTTGATGCTGATGCCCAGCGGACCTCCACTCTTCGCATCACCGATCACATCATTGACCTGTCGGACCTGGTGCTGGTCTTTTTTGACGCCCGGCACCCTGAATCCGGATCCATGCGTGACACGCTGGAACACCTGGTGAAGGCAACCATCAATCGGCGGGATTCAAACAAATTCCTATATATCCTTAACCAGATTGATGTCACGGCCAAAGAAGATAACCTTGAAGAAGTTTTTGCAGCCTGGCAGCGGGCCCTGGCGCAATATGGATTAACAGCGGGCTGTTCCTATGCGATTTACAACCTGGATGCTGCCGTGCCGTTTGAAGATCAAGATGTACGTGAGCGTTTCGAAGCCAAACGCCGGGCTGACATGGAGGCCATCAATAACCGCATCGAACAGGTCGGCGTGGAGCGGGCTTACCGAATTATTGGGATGCTGGAGCAAACCGCACGGATGCTTAAAAATGAGGTGGTCCCCCTGCTGCAGCGTTTCATCGAAAGCTGGCGACGCAAGGTCCTGTGGGTGGAAGGCGGACTGCTGGCGGCCCTGGTAGCTCTTTTTTTCACACTGACTATCTGGGGTGGATACTGGCAGGGCCTGTCGCTCAATCTGCCGTTCGCGCAACTGTTCACACACCATCCATATTTACGCTATGCTCTCATCGCCGTGTTGCTGATGGCAGCCGGATGGACGCACCTTCGCATCCGCCGGTGGGCAGCCCGCAAAACCACTGCCAAATTGATAAAAGAAGTTCGCAATGAAAATCACCGCGAAAATTACAATCGTGCTTTTCGCAGGAACAGCCGCTGGTGGCGCAGCCTCCTGTTCCCCCAGCCGGCTGGATGGACAGGGCGCACCGCAGCCATTCTGGATCGTATCCTCGACGACGGCAACGCTTACATTCAAAAACTCAACGACCTGTATACCAACCCATCCGGCGCAGACGCTGTCGAGTCTTCCAATGCCGGACATGACGCGGCCGGCAGTATCCCCGTGGATACCGCTAATTGGCCGGATAAACCGCAAAGCACTTAAACGGCGCCGGCCTGAACGACACCGGTAAATAGGGCTGTGCAGCGTTTGGAGCGTCTGGTTCAATTTGATCTCATGGAAACAAAGACCAGAAAAATCGTCGTCCCCAAAGAAAAGGCCGTCTTCTGGCTTGATAAAAACGGCTGCTGGCACAATGAACACGGAAAATTCCAACACAAAAAAGTCATTGACTATTTCCATTCCTGTATCCGCCGGGATGGCAACGGTTACTACCTTTACCAAGAAGATGACAATTCCAGCGAAAAAGTTTATTTCCCATATGAAGATCAAGTCCTGTTTGTTTTTGATGTCAACATCGATGAGGAAGTCACTCTTATTTTGAACACCCGCAAAAAGATCCGCCTGGACCCAAAAAATCTTTTTGTTAAAAACGACAACCTGTACATGCACATGGGAGATGAAATCGTCAAATTTGCCGAACAGGGGCTTATAAAAATAGCGCCCTTGCTGGAAGACGAAGATAATCGGTTGTTCATTCGTCTGCAGGGCAAGCGGTACCCGATTCCCTCTGATGACAATATGCCACCGCCGGTTGGGAGCAACAGGGCGCCGGACAACAATAGATGAAGGCACAAACCGGAGCCGGACATGAAATACTACGTCTATTTTGACGCTTACGGAAATGCGCGCCAGATCATCAACGAACAGCAACTCGCTGATGAATTTCACAATAATCCGAATGAATTTTTAGCTGCCATGTGCCGACGGCAGCAAGACACCGCGGCCGGAAACACCAGCGGCCATGTGGGCACCTTGAGCTTTGATAACCGGAAGGACCTGGAAGCATACCTGGCCGGGCTCGGTGACGAGATAGCGGACTTTTACGTGGGCAGCGCCGATAGTCGACCATACAATTTTTAGGGACTGCGTAAAAAATCCGCTAAAAGGGACAAAGGGCCAATACAATTAACTTTTTTTTGAAACCATAATCTTCAAGTTATGAAACAACTGCAATTTGAAAAAATGGAACCCATGTTTCCACTCATTCAACATGAGTGGCAAAAAATTAATCCCCTTGAGTTGGTTCTTTACCAGCTTGCCCGGGGCAACACCTTTAACATGCGGGTCATCGGCCTGGAAGATATTAAACACTTTAAAGAACAAAATGCGGACTGTGCGATTACCTTCAAGCCCAACCATCTCAGTGAAGCCGATTTCATCATGCTTTCCATTTTGTTCAGGGAAAACGACATGCAGGTACCTGTTGAAGGCGGTGCTAATCTGTTTCTCGATGACATCGACATTTTCCAGGATCTGCTGCCGGCCTTTGTTAACAAAAAGTTTAAAGATTTTGTTAAAAACGAAAAACTCAGTATCGCCCGGTACCTAACCAGCCGCGGCGCCTTTAAGGTATTCAGAGAGCCTACCACCGTTCGGCAGCCCGACGGAAGTGAAATCACCCTGGGCAGGAAAGACATTATCTCCCTGACCCGTGCATATCGCTACCACCTAGTGAAGAACAGGCAGATGTATGTCACCTTCCCGGGCTACTCGACGGTTAAAGCCGGCCTGTTGGACCGCCTGAAAATGGACCGTACCAAAACCGGCAGAAGTTACACCGGGATGTTTGACGGGTTTCATCACCTGCCGTTTTTAATGGACATCGAAGCATCCCTGTACGCCGAAGTTGACGTGTATATCGTGGATGTAAACATTGCCTACGAGCGGGTTTTAGAAGATGAGCATTTCGCTGAATTAGGCCGGCTTTATGAATCCGGAGCCAGCAAAAGGGATATCTACCTTCAAGATTTGGGCTATATCCTCAAGCAATTTTGCAGCGATAAAATAAAAGGCAACCTGTCTATCAAATTCGGCCCACCCCGTAAAATCGAGCGCCTGGATCTCAAGGAAAGCTTTGTCAGCCGTAAAATAAAAAGCGCCGCCCACAGGTATGCACAGCAGTCATTTGAACACATGCTTTCCATGCAGCCGGTATACCCGGCCAACATTTATTTTACGGCCTTTAACGAAAATTTTGACAGAACACCGGTACGGGTGCTTAAAGAAAAAATTGACGCCATCCGGGATTATTTAAAAACCCTCGTCTGGGGCAGCTCAAAGCGCCGGGTGGATCTGCATTATGTCAACAGTTACAACCAGCGTATTATTTCAGCCGATGAGATCATCAATCGCACCTTTCGCCTTTTCAGCCGCCCCTACAGACACATCACCGACATTGACGGTGACATGTTTGTAGTTTACAACAAGGACGTGGCCCAACAATACCGTAATCATGCTGCTCATTTCTTCACGGACAAAAAGTAGCGCTGCGTTTTTCTCAACTATCTTCCGGCCTTTCATGATCTTTTTGCAGCTTCGCCTTGCTTTTCTCCAAATCTTCAATGATCTGTTTCAGCCGGAATTCACGCGCTTCCACTTTAACCAGCATCATACCAAAGGATTCCGCCAGCTCCGCCAGAAAGCTGGGATAGCGCCCTTTTTTAGACAGTTCAAACAATCGTTGGGCGTCCTGCTTGTCATAATGGCCGGAAGCAATTTTTTTGCAGCAGGAGTTGAGCATCTCGAAAAGATCCAGGTAATACTGTTCAAAGTCCATGGTGTCTTCTCCATTTTTATTGATCCCCGCACAACAGTGGTGATCCACGGTTGCAAGTCAAGCCCATTGAGTTTTTCCCCCGGATGATGTATGAAGTTACGTATATACTATAGTGACCTCACAAGCACTTGGCAAGTACAAGCGGTCCGCCTGCCCCTAAAAGGCTTAAGTGCCTGCTGGTTGCAGATAGGAGGTTTCCCCGACAGTCCTAAACTGCGGACCCTCCGGCGGGAGGTGTAAAGGAAAATATCATGTCCAGACAACTGAGCTTGTTTCCGGAAATATCCGATAAAATATCCCCGGAATCCAGTTATAAAAAAGCAGAAGTTTTGCCGTCCGATTTGCCGTCTGTCGATGAGGTGCTGGTGGCAACCGGTCGCTTCCAAGATGAACGTCAACTGGAGCAGTTGATCGACTTTATCATCCGTTTCCCGCAGTACTCTGCTTTCAACGGATTTTTGCTTTATCTGCAAAACCCTGCGGCCACCCGGGTGGCAACGGCCCGAACCTGGTCCCGAAAATTTAAACGCAGTATCAGTCCGGACGCTCGTCCGCTGCTCATCCTGGCGCCCATGGCGCCGGTTCTTTTTGTCTTCGATGTCAAGGACACTGTCGGCGGACCCCTGCCGCCCGAGCCGGCGATAACGGTTGTCAAACCCTCACAGCTTGAAAAAACGTATCAAAACATATTGCACAATTGTGCCCTTCAGGCCATCGCCGTTAAAGAAACCCATATCGATGAGGCCGGTGCCGAATCCACCGGACGGATTACCCCTGCTTTACGGAAAAGGCAGCCGGATATACAGCTTGAAAAAGACAAGCGCTATCTGGTCCTGCTGGACAAAACCCGACGACTGGAAGATAAATATACCGCCCTTGTCCGGGAGCTGGGACACATTTTCTGTGGTCATCTCGGTATCGACCGTCATGCGTGGTGGCCGGAAAGAAAAGATCTGAATATGCAAGGAGAAGAACTTGAAGCCGGATGCGTTGCCCGCCTTGTCTGCCGGCGCATTGGACTGCAGATAAACCTTGAAAAATACTGGCCGGATGGGGTTCAACAAGACACCCCCACCCCGGTTTTCAGCTTGCATGCCGTGATGCAGGCGACAACCTACGTTGAAGAGATGGGAAAACGGCGTTGGCGCAAACCGGGAAAACGCGGCCGTTATTAAAATATGAAATCAAATCCCCATTAATTAGGTAATTTTTTTCACAACCCTGCCGCCTTGGCCTTCATTTATAATTTCGCAACACCTTGATATTTATATATAATTTTACAATCATGCCAACCTTGCACGCTTCTTGCTACTCCCAATAAGCAGCGGATGCATGGATTTTCGTTTCCAGCGAATTGCATGCACATTGACCTGAATTAAAAGCTGCCCACCGTAATCCGTGGGCAAGGTGCTTACAAACTGCTCGAGGAGGTGTAATTTGTCCGATTATAATGAAATGGCCCATAATTTGAGAATGCAAAATGAACGGGCTTTAAACCCTGAAAACCCCGCCTATATGATTGATCAGGGCGGTCGTCGGTTGGGGCCTGAAAGACGCCAGTTCACCTATTCCCACTATTTTCCGGAAAGAAGAGCCGGCGCCGAACGCAGAAATCTTCCGGAAAGACGCATGGGCGAAGGCCATGCGGCCTAAGGCTGCGGTTGGAAGGTAAATATGGACACATTTGATATCATTGGAATTCTGTTCGCCTTGGCGGCCTTGTCCCAGCTGCTGGTTTATTGAAATCATCTGTCTGCAAAGGTAGCGGCCGAACGGATAAAATCGTGACAGCATCACCACTGCGGGGACGCTTCAAGAGGGGGTGCAGGATATGCTTTAAAAAGGGAAGGA
>JAOZPY010000138.1 GCA_029932495.1 Desulfobacterales bacterium | reverse complement strand
CCCATTGAAGTAGAAAAAATCAAAGGCAAAAAAATTACCGTCGTACCGATTCTCAGGGCTGGCCTGGGGATGATGCCCGGGGTTCTGAACTTGATACCATCCGCCCGGGTCAGTGTTGTGGGTCTCTACCGCAACGAAGAAACCCTGAAACCCGTCAGGTATTATGTCAAAATGACCAGCGCCATGGAAGAACGCATTGCACTGATCATTGACCCCATGCTGGCCACCGGCGGCTCTTTGATCGCCACCATCGATTTAATCAAAGAATCCGGCTGCCGACATATCAAGGGCATTTTTATGGTTGCCGCCCCGGAAGGAATAAAAAAACTGACCGAGGCCCATCCGGATGTCGATGTTTACGTGGCCGCTATAGATGAAAAACTCAATGACATCGGATACATCCTTCCCGGCCTGGGAGATGCCGGAGATAAAATTTTTGGGACCAAGTAATCCGTTCCCCTCTTCCGGTAAAAAAACATTTATAAATTAAAGTCGTCCTCCTGCTTTGCCAAGTTTAACTTCAACTGGGAGAAGAACTAAAAATAGTAAGGAGTGAATTTTGGCACAATTCATTCGCATCGGCGACAGCATGACCGATGCTATTATCACAATCATGCAATATGTTCGGGCAGTGACTCGGGTGGAACCGAGCCAGACTGAAATTGCCGAGGCTTTGAAATCCTATTTCATTCTCAACGAAGTCGGCAATCAGATCAAATACCAGCTGAAAAAAGCGGCGCAAACCGACAGCCGGGAAAAAATCAACATCAAGGAGCCCTTCTGGCGCTATGACATGCTTGCCGGTCCCGGAAAGAACATTCTGGCCCGGGCCGGCTTTTTCGACCGCTGTGTGCAGGAAGCCATCGAAACCACACGGGAATTCATGCAAAAATCCACCGGGGCCAAACCAAGCCTTGACATTGTTGCCAAAAGCTTGAAAAGCTCTTTTATCCTCAGTGAGATTAAAAACCAGATCCAATGGCAGCGTAAAAACGCTCGCCAAAACAAAAAAAGGGCCGTCAAATGATCAATCACGTGGTGCTGTTGAAGTTCAAGGCGGGCGTCCATGATGCCGATATCGACGCTCTCGCAAAAAGCCTGGACGATCTTCCCAACAAAATCCATGAAATCCAAACTTATGAATTCGGCCGGGATGTCGTCCGTTCCCCGAGATCTTATGATTTCGCCCTGGTGGCGTTGTTTGCCAATATGCCGGCGGTGGAACGCTACCAGGAACATCCCGCGCACCGGCTGGTGCTAAAAAAGATCCAGCAGTTGTGTGAACGCGTCATCACAGTGGACTTTGAAGGCTCGGATGCAGGCTCTATCGCCTCTCAAGCGGCTGGAGAGCTTTCCGCCCTGGGACTGAAAGGAAATCTCATATGACCCGCACGCCAAAATCCGACACCTGGGTCTGGGTGGTGATCCAGGATCCCGGAAAAAACGAGCAGTTTCTCGGCCAGCATGATGAAGAAAGCGACATTTCTTTTATCCCGGCCTTTTATCAAAAGGAAGATGCCCAGCAATGCCTGATTCACATGGCCACCCGGCGGGGAACAAGATACGAGATCCAGGGCATCTTTCTGGATGAACTGACCAAAGAGGCCGCCCTCAATAATTTCCAGGTCTTCCTTCTGGATGCCGACGGGCAGGTCCTTGAAAAAATCAGCGCATCCTCCCCCCTGAACCACCGTTAAGGGGCTCCTGCATCACAACGCCAGCAGCTCAATACCGTTGTCGGCAGGCTTCCAGAGCATGCAAAGTCCGCTGATCAAAGCCCCGCAGGTTACCACCGCAGGTATTTTTTCCTTCAAATCAAAGTGTCTTCCGGCCTTCAGGCTCCGGGACTCAAGGCGCCGGTGGCGCCACCAGGTAATCTGGGGAACGTGGCTATGGCCCCGGAAAAGTATTTTGTGGGGAAAATTATCGATAAAACGACGTATTTCAGCCACCCCCATATCCCGGATCATGCACGACAGTCCCAGCTCACGGGCAAACGGCAGGGAATGGGCAAAAACGCCGTTTTGGTATTCTGCGACCAGCGCAAGATTGTTGAGATAATCCAGCACCTGTGACGGCAACCTTGAATCGTCCTGTCCCTGTCGGCTGGCCACCAGGGCGTGATCATTGTTGCCCCGCAAAGTGATCACCCGGTGCTGCATCAAAGGACGCAGGCAGTCCGCGGCCGTTTCAGGGTGGGCCGAATCACACACATCGCCAAGATGGTAGATGCGCTCACATCCCAGCCTGTCAAACAAGGCCAGCGCCGCGATGATTGTGTCGGGCTGACCGTGGCTGTCAGCCATGATGCCGATCACGACAAGCTACCTCCCATTTTAGCCTCAACGTTGCATAAACCTCAACGTTGCATAAAAAAGCCGCCGGAACCTTCCCGGCGGCTTGTTCTGATCCCGAACCGGCAACTTTTTCACAAAAAAATCTATTTGGCGGTTTCATCCTGCTTGCAGACCAGGGTTGGATCGGCCATCAATGCCAGCTCTTCGTAACGCCGGTTAAACTGCTCTTCGAGCATGGCATGCAGGCGTTCGGCTTCGGCCGGAAAGGTTCGCATCAATGACCCATAGCGAATTTCGCCCTGCAAGAACTGCCGCAGGCTGCCATCGGGCTTTTTGGAATCCAGGGTAAAGGGGTTTTTGCCTTCGGCTTTCAGGGCTGGATTGTAACGATACAGCGGCCAGTAGCCGCACTGCACGGCCAGCTTTTCTTCTTCCTGGCTTTTTCCCATGCCCGCCAGGATTCCCTGGTTAATGCATGGTGAATAAGCCAGGATCAATGACGGCCCGGGATAATTTTCAGCCTCTACCAGCGCCTTGACCAGTTGTTGCTTGTTGGCGCCCATGGCCACGCTGGCCACGTAAATATACCCGTAGCTCATCATCATACGTCCCATTTCCTTTTTGGGTGTTTTTTTACCGGAAGCGGCAAACTTGGCCACCGACCCGGTCGGCGTCGCCTTTGAAGACTGCCCGCCGGTGTTGGAGTACACCTCGGTGTCAAAAACGAGCATGTTGATGTCTTCACCGCTGGCCAGCACATGGTCGACTCCCCCGAACCCGATGTCATAGGCGGCCCCGTCACCGGCAAATATCCAGAATGATTTTTTAGCAAACAGTGTGGACATGCCGGCGAGTTGCGCCAGCAACGGATTGTCCGGATAAGACGGCAGCAACGCCTTGAGCCGGTCACCGGCTTGCCGGGAGGCGGCGGCATCATTCATATTGTCCAGCCAGGCCTGCAGGGCCTCCTTGACCTCGCCGGGCACATCGCCTTCAAGGGCTTCGCGCACCAGTTGGGCCAGTTTGCGGCGCTGCTGAAAAACACCCACAAACATGCCGTAGGTAAATTCGGCTGCGTCTTCAAACAGTGAGTTGCCCCAGGTAGGGCCAAAGCCGTCCTTGTTGACGCAGTACGGAACGGCCGGTGCCGAGCCGCCCCAGATGGAGCTGCAGCCGGTGGCATTGCCGATGATCATGCGCTCGCCAAACAGTTGCGTGACCAGCTTGGCATAAGGGGTTTCCCCGCAACCGGCGCAAGCACCGGAAAACTCCAGCAATGGTTGGCAGAATTGGCTGCCTTTGACCGTATTGCGCGCCGCCAGGTCATCGCGCACCGGTACCTGTTCGCTGAACTCATGCAGGGGCACCTGCGCCGCTGTCTGGGTTTCCAGGGGTTTCATGACCAGGGCCTTTTTCTTTGACGGGCAGATGTCCGCGCAGTTGCCGCAACCCAGACAGTCCAGGGTGTTGACCTGCATGCGGAAGTAGTATCCCTTCAGGTCCTTGCCCACCGCTTTTTTGGCCTCAAAGCCCTCAGGCGCTTTTCCCAGTTCCTCTTCGGTCAGCAGCACCGGGCGGATGGCGGCATGGGGGCAGACCATGGCGCACTGGTTGCATTGGATACAGTTTTCCATGATCCATTCCGGGACATTGATGGCCACTCCTCGCTTTTCATACTTGGAGGTGGCCACCGGAAAGATGCCGTCAGGCGCAAAAGCACTGACCGGCAGTTTATCGCCCTGCTGAGCGAGGATGGGCCGCATGACATTTTTTACGAAATCCGGCTCGCCTTTGCCGGCCGGTGGATGCGCATCGGCCTGGGCCCAAGATTCCGGGTAGTCGATTTCAACCAGGTGCTCCAGGCTTTTGTCCACGGCAGCAATGTTCATGTCCACGATCTTCTGGCTTTTTTTGGCGAACATCTTCTGGATCTGGTCTTTTAGATAGGCAAGCGCTTCGTCCACCGGGATGACGTTGGCCAGTTTGAAAAAAGCGGTTTGCATGATCATGTTGATGCGCCCGCCCAGGCCCACCTCACCGGCGATGGCCACCGCATCGATGTTATAAAATTTAAGCTTTTTGCGGGCAATGGTACGACGCATGGCAGCCGGAAGTTTTTCTTCCATTTCTTCCAGGCTCCAGGGAGAGTTGAGAACAAAAATGCCACCCTCCTTGATCCCTTCCAGCACGTCGTAAACCTCCACATAGTTGTCCTTGTGACAGGCGATGTAATCGGCGGTGTCGATCAGGTAGGTGGACTGGATCGGTTTGTGGCCGAAGCGCAGATGCGAGATGGTCACCCCGCCGGATTTTTTGGAATCATAGGCGAAATAG
Organism: Desulfobacterales bacterium; assembly: GCA_029932495.1. Classification (GTDB taxonomy): domain Bacteria; phylum Desulfobacterota; class Desulfobacteria; order Desulfobacterales; family JAFDCJ01; genus JAFDCJ01. Next base: position 2,265 of record JAOZPY010000138.1, on the reverse strand, counting down.
GCCTGGGCATACATGTCGGTGTTGTCGCCGATAATTTTAATTGCACTCTTGTTGGCCCCGACTGTCCCGTCGGCGCCCAAGCCCCAGAACTTGCACTGGACCGTGCCGGCTGGAGTCGCATCCAGGCTTTCTCCCACCTCAAGGGAAGTGTGGGTGATATCATCGACAATGCCAACGGTAAAATGGTTTTTGGGGCTGTCGGCTTTCATGTTTTCGAAAACGGCCATCACCATGGCCGGGTTGAATTCCTTGGATCCCAGACCGTAACGCCCACCCACAACCTGAGCCGATCGGCCCTGCTCCAGCAAAGCCGTGCAGACATCCATGTACAGCGGATCTCCCAGGGCCCCTGATTCCTTGGTGCGGTCCAGCACAGTAATGGTCGTCGCCGCCGCAGGAATCGCCGCTACCAGGTCAGCAGCTGAAAATGGCCGGTACAAGCGCACCTTGATCAGCCCCACTTTTTCACCCCTGCCGCTGAGGTAATTTATGACTTCCTCGATGGTCTCGCACGAAGACCCCATGGAAACAATGATGTGCTGTGCCTCGGGATCACCGACATAGTCAAAAAGCTTGTAGGGACGGCCGGTCAAATCCCCCACCTTTTTCATATAGTCGCCGACAATGCCCGCCACTTTCAGATAATAGGCGTTGGCGGCTTCACGGCCTTGAAAATAAATGTCCGGATTCTGGGCCGTTCCCCGCAGTTCGGGCCGCTCCGGGTTCACCCCCCGGGCCCGGAACCGGGCAACGGCATCAAAGTCGGTCAAAGCGGCCATGTCGTCATAATCAATGACTTCAATTTTTTGAATTTCATGGGAGGTGCGAAAACCGTCGAAAAAATGAACAAAAGGAACACTGGCCGCGATGGCGGCCAGGTGGGCCACCAGTCCCAGATCCATGACTTCCTGCACAGAAGCTGCGGACAGCAAGGCAAAACCGGTCTGGCGCACTGCCATCACATCCTGGTGATCACCGAAAATGGACAAGGCATGGCCGGCCACGGCCCGGGCGGTGACGTGCATCACCCCCGGCAGAACCTCTCCGGCGATTTTATACATGTTGGGAATCATCAGCAGCAGGCCCTGGGACGCTGTAAAGGTGGAGGTCAGCGCTCCGGCTGCCAGCGATCCGTGCATGCCGGCGGCCGCCCCCGCCTCGGATTGCATCTCACGCACCGTCATGGTTTGTCCAAATATGTTTTTGCGGCCGGAAGCCGCCCATTCATCGGCAATCTCACCGATGGGCGAAGAAGGCGTAATCGGATAAATCGTGGCCGCATCGCTCATGGCGTAAGCGACATGGGCCGCAGCCGTATTTCCATCCATGGTTTTCATCTTGGCTACCATAAGAATACTCCTTTAACTCTCATTCAGGTTAACAGGTTGGCAAAAAAATCATTGCCCTTATCATCGACGATGATAAAGGCCGGAAAATCCTTGACAGTGATGCGATAAATGGCTTCCATTCCCAGCTCGGGAAACTCGATCAGCTCCACCTCGGTAATGCACTCCTTGCCCAGCCGGGCGGCCGGCCCGCCGATGGAACCCAGGTAAAACCCGCCGTATTGGCGGCAGGCGTCGGTGACTGTCTGTGAACGGTTGCCTTTGGCCAGCATGACCAGCGAGCCTCCCGCTGCCTGGAAAATCGGCACATAGGAATCCATGCGCCCGGCAGTGGTGGGGCCGAAGGATCCGGACGGATAGCCGGGTGGGGTCTTGGCGGGCCCCGCATAATAGATAATGTGATTTCTAAAATAATCGGGCAGGCCCTGACCGCTGTCCAAGCGCTGTTTGAGCCGGGCATGGGCGATGTCCCGGGCCACCACGATTTTGCCGGTCAGCCGCAGGGCGGTGGCCACCGGATATTGACTGAGCTGTTGTCGGATCTCATCCATGGGGCGGTTCAGATCCACCGGAACTGCATCGATTCCCGCCGCATCGACCTGGGGCAGATAGCGGGCCGGATCGGTTTCAAGTTTTTCCAGAAAAAGGCCCCGGCGGGTAATCTTACCCCGGATGTTGCGATCCGCGCTGCAACTGACCCCCAGGCCGATGGGACAGGATGCACCGTGGCGCGGCAGGCGGATCACACGGGTGTCCAAACAGAAATATCTGCCGCCGAACTGGGCGCCGATGCCAAGCTGCCGGGAGGCTTCAAGTAATTTTTCTTCAAGTTCGAGATCGCGAAAGGCATGTCCGGTCTCACTTCCGCGGGTCGGCAGATGATCCAGGTATTTGGCGGTGGCCAGTTTCACGGTTTTCA
>JAOZPY010000137.1 GCA_029932495.1 Desulfobacterales bacterium | reverse complement strand
AGATGATGGCCTTCCAGGCGGTCAGTTCCATTTCCATTGTTTTGCAGCAGTTTCTGGCTTTCATAATACGCTCCTTTGGTTGGGGTTGATGGAATAAAGTCTTTCGTCAGGTTTTCACCCCGGCGTTATTGCCGTGGGGCATTTCACCATACTGCTGTATCAATACTCATGCCATTGATGTCTAGTGAGATCATAATATTCTTATGATGAGATATAACAATTTGAAAAAATAGATAAAATATTTTAAAATATTTCAGTTCGATATCCATCACGGCCAGGTTTTTTTCTGGTTGACAAGCCGTGAATGCGTTACTATATGTTAACAGTAACGACTAGTAACGTTTACGTTACGCATGACATCTAAATTGATGGGAGTCCAAACCATGAGCGGTGAAACCCATGAAATCTGGAATCTTCGCTTTGTAAATCAGATTTTGCATTCCATGGCCGACGGAGTGTTTACCCTGGATACCCGGGGGCGCATTACTTCATGGAATCCTTCAATGGAGCATATCACGGGATATCCCGCTGTGGAAGCAATGGGCAGGCCCTGCGGGTTTCTTAATTTTAACCGCTGTTTTGGCAAGGCATGCCCCGCCAATCTTCAGGAGTGCGGGATTCTAGGCATGCCAAAGGCGGAATCCAGTGAATGTTTCCTGCACCACAAGGACGGCCACGAGGTGCCGGTGATAAAAAATGCCCGGGTGGTCCGGGATGAAAACGGAGAGGTTATCGGGGTGGTGGAAACCGTTACCGATCTTACCGAACTGACCAAGGCCCGTTTTCTGGCGGCGGAAGCCACCCGGCGTCTGATCCGGATGTATCGATTGGGCAACATTATCGGCAAGAGCAATGTCATGCAGCAGGTGTTTGCGGCCATAAAGGCTGCTGCTGCCAGCAATGCCACCGTTCTGGTCCAAGGAGAGAGCGGCACCGGTAAAGAACTGGTGGCCGGGGCCATTCATTATAACAGCGATCTTGCCCGCCAGCCCTTTGTGACTGTAAATTGTTCCGCGCTTTCCGAATCGTTGCTGGAAAGCGAGTTGTTCGGCCATGTAAAAGGGGCGTTTACCGGAGCCATGAGGGATCGTGCCGGGCGATTTGAAGAAGCCGACGGAGGTACTGTTTTTCTGGACGAAATCGGTGAGATCAGTCCGTTTATCCAGGTAAAACTGTTGCGAGTGCTTCAGGAAAGAGAAATCGAGCGGGTGGGGGAATCCCGCAAGCGCAAAATAAACATCCGGGTGATCGCCGCCACCCACCAGGACCTGTTCGACCTTGTGAGACAAGGAAATTTCAGGGAAGACCTCTACTACCGGTTGAAGGTCTTTCCGATTTTTGTTCCTCCCTTGCGCCAGCGCAAAGAAGATATCCCGTTGCTGGTCAATCACTTTATCCACGACTATAATGAAAAAGCCGATAAAAACATCCAGGGGCTCTCCCAGCATGCCATGCGGATTTTTCTGGACTACCACTGGCCCGGCAATGTGCGTGAGCTGGAAAATGCCATCGAGCACGCCTTCGTGCTGTGCAACGGGCCTCAGATAAACGTGCCGGACCTGCCCGTTGAGATTCGGCAGCTGCAGTACCGCCGGACTTTAAATGTCGCTGATCAGCACAAATCAACAAAAAACGATCTTTCCGGGCGAAAGCTGTCCGCGGAAAAGTTGATCGACCTGCTGGAGGAATGTGACTGGAATAAAGCCGAGGTGGCACGGCGTATCGGACTGAGCCGCACCGCTGTGTGGAAGTATATGAAAAAATGGGATATTCCACTGCAACGCCACTCCTGAGGAGCCGGGTGCCGGCGCAACGGGGAAAGTCTGTGATTTTTTTCATTTGTTTTTTTAAATGGGCCTTGACAACTACGATGGGTTTTCTTATTTTGTTATGAGCATATACTCATAAGAGAATGATTTTGATATTGCAAAAACAAGGAGATTAAATCATGAAAATCGCCGTGAGTTCAGCCGGAAACAGCTTGGATGCCCAACTGGATCCCCATTTTGGCAGGTGCAGTTTTTTTGTCGTTGTCGATTCGGACGATATGAGCTACGAGGCTTTTGACAATGAAAGCGGTCGACTGGGGGGCGGCGCCGGTATCCAGGCGGCCCAGTTTGTATCTTCAAAAGGTGCCGGTGCGGTCCTGACAGGAAGTTGCGGCCCTAACGCGATGCAAACCCTGTCAGCGGCCGGAATTAAAGTTTATGCCGGGTTGTCGGGAACCGTCCGGGAGGCTGTGGAAAAATATAAAAGCGGTCAGCTGCAACCGGAAAGCGAGGCCACCGGTCCTGCCCACGCTGGGATGGGACGCGTGGGCGGCGGCGGCGGAATGGGCGGCGGCGGTGGAATGGGAAGAGGCGGCGGAATGGGAAGAGGCGGTGGAATGGGAAGAGGCGGTGGAATGGGAAGAGGCGGTGGAAGGCGTTAAGGCTGCTGGCCGAAAAATGGAGCACTGATCGGTTTTTACGGTATACAAGGAGTTAATTATGATTATCAGTATTGCCAGCGGAAAGGGCGGCACCGGTAAAACCACTGTGGCCACCAACCTGGCATTTGCCATGGGCTCCGGAGTCCAATTGCTCGACTGTGATGTCGAGGAGCCTAATGCGCATTTGTTCATCCGACCTGTATTTGAATACACTCAGACCGTCACCACCCCGGTCCCGGAAATCGACATGGACAAGTGCACCCTGTGCGGGAAGTGCGGTGAGATCTGCCAGTTTAAGGCCATTGTGGTGGTTGGTGAAACCGTGCTGCCGTTTGAAGAGCTTTGTCACAGCTGCGGCGGCTGCATGGCGGTTTGCCCGGAAAAGGCCATTACTGAAAAAGGCCGGGAGATGGGGATTATCCAAAAAGGCCACCGCAACGGAATCGAGTTTGTCCACGGCAAACTGCGGGTGGGAGAGGCCATGTCGCCGCCTTTGATCAAGGAGGTATTGGCCTGTGCCGATGCGCAGCAGGTAACAATTATTGATGCACCTCCGGGAACATCCTGCCCGGTTATTGAATCCATGAAGCCGGCTGATTTTGTTTTGCTGGTGACCGAACCGACACCCTTTGGACTTCATGATCTGAAACTGGCCGTCGGTGCCGTAAGAATTCTCGATATTCCCTGTGGATTGGTGATTAATCGCTCCGATCTTGGCGATGGGAAGGTCAAAGACTATGCCGCCGAAGTGAATCTGCCAATCCTGCTGGAAATACCGTTTGATCGTAAAATCGCCGAGGCCTATGCGCGCGGGGCGTCCATTGTAGACGTCATGCCTGAATGGAAAGCGCGTTTCTTAAAACTGTATGAGAAAATTGAGGGGCTGGTAAATTGAAAGAATTAATTGTCATCAGCGGCAAAGGTGGAACCGGAAAAACCAGTTTGATGGCCGCCTTTGCTTCCCTGGCGGAAAATAAGATTTTATGCGATGCAGATGTGGATGCTGCAGATCTGCACCTTATCATGGATCCTTCGATTGTTCAGCGCACGGATTTTCAATCAGGCAACACCGCCAAAATCAACCGGCAGCAATGTACCGAGTGCGGTACGTGCCGGGATATGTGCCGCTGGGATGCGATCAGTGAAGACTTTGTGGTCAACCCCATCAGTTGTGAGGGTTGCGGTGTTTGTGTGTATTTTTGCCCTGAAAAAGCCATCGATTTTCCAGAGGATACCTGCGGTGAATGGTTTATCTCAGAAACACGCTTTGGCCCCATGGTTCACGCCCGGCTGGGAATCGCCGAGGAAAACTCCGGCAAGCTGGTCACCTTGGTGCGCCAGCAGGCCAGCCGACTTGGTGAAGAAAAAAAGCTTGATCTGATCCTGACGGACGGCCCTCCGGGGGTGGGCTGCCCGGTGATTGCCTCCATTGGCGGTGCCAGCGCGGTACTGGTTGTCACCGAACCCACGGTTTCCGGCAGTCATGACATGCAGCGCGTGGTGGAACTGGCCGCTTATTTCAAAGTGCCGGCCATGTTATGCGTCAACAAGTTTGATTTGAATCCGGAGTTGAGCCAGAAGATTGAGGATTATGCGGCCGGCAAGGGCCTGCCGTGTCTGGGGCGCGTTCCCTTTGACCCGCTGATCACCCGCGCCATGGTACAGGGAAAGACGATTTTCGAATATGACGGTCAGTCGCCGGCTGCCGAGGCGATTCGTGGCGTTTGGCAGCGTTTGTCGGAAAGACTTTACAAATGACCGGATCATACTTAAATTAAACACTCCAATTATTCAAAAAGGACACTGTCGATTTAATGATAATAAAGTCTTTAAAACCAATGCCTTGAATCCTTGAATCCTCGAACCCTGGAACCCTCTTCTCCAACTAAATTGGAGAAGATCCATATTTTTAACCGAACTATTAAAAGGAGGTTTTTGCCATGAAGTTTGCGATACCATTAGCAGAGGGAAAATTGACTGCCCATTTCGGTCATTGCCAGGAATTTGCCTTGGTGGAGGTTGAAAACAACGACATTAAAAAAACGGAGGTTCTCGTTCCCCCGCCCCATGAGCCGGGAGTGCTGCCGAAATGGCTGCATGAGATGGGTGCCGATGTGATTATTGCCGGCGGCATGGGAAACATGGCCATCAATATGTTTGCTCAAAACGGCATTCAGGTGATGACTGGTGCCCCGTCTCTGACACCGGAGGAACTTGTGCAGCAGTATCTGAATCAATCCCTGAGCACCGGGAACAATCTGTGTGATCACTAGAAATGAAACCCAAAAAGTTTGATTTCTGGCAGGACCACTCCAGAAATTATCTTGAGATGGCCCTGCGGGGCGATCGGCTGGAAAGAATTGAACACCCGGACGGTTACGGCAAACGGACCGGCGACTGCGGGGATACGGTGGAGATGTACCTGACGGTCTCTGATGACCGCATTGAATCGGTTTGTTTCCAGGTCGACGGGTGCCGGAATACCAACGCCTGTGCCAACACGGTGGCCGAATTGGTAGAAGGTAAAAAAGTGACAGAGGCCTGGGAAATTTCCCCTGAAGATGTGGTCACTTTCCTTGAAACGCTTCCACCCCACGATACCCACTGCGCGGAGCTTGCGGTGGGAGCGTTTTACCTGGCCTTGACCAATTACCAGGAAATGCAGCGTCATCCCTGGAAAAAGCTTTACCGGGGCCGGTAGGCCTATCCCTTCTTATCACACAGCAGCTGCATCAACCGTTCACTGAGAAACAGGATCGACTCGATATCCAGGTGTTCGGTGATCGTTTCATCAAACAGAAACTTGACTTCAGCGCCGAACGCCTCCTGGCTGTCGGCATCCCAGAACTGTACCATTACCGGTATCCGGGGCAGCGGGCGGAATAAAAGCCGGACGTCAGCCCCGGCGTCGGTGTCCTGAATGACTTCCCCGCCGATCGACCGGCCGGCGGCAATCAGTTCACTGCTTCGGCCGGCAAAGTGATGGATCAACGGAACTTCCACGTTGGACCGCATGGATTTCATTTTGGAGACCGTATTGGGAAGCTCCACCAGCCCCTTCCAATTGCCCGTCGGGTGTCGCCGGCCTCCCTGGGCCAGGTGGTTATAAATAAAAACCTGCTCCCAGCGGTTGAGGGGTTCACCGTCTTTTCTCGATATTGCATCCGGCGTAATCACGATGGTCGCAGTAAAATAAGGCAATTCCAGCCGTTGCTGCCCCTTATTTTCCACCAGGCGTCCGCCGATACGCTCCGGCAGATCGGCAAGGTCCATGGAGGCGGCCCGTTCCTTGGCCCATTGCAGGGCATCGGCTGCCATGTCCCGCCGGGTCCATTTGCCGGCGGCGTGCTGGGCATCGATTTGCTGCTGGGCGGATGGCAGCCGGGCACGATCGATGTGGGGGCAGTTTGCCAGGGGGATTTTTTCAGACACCACCATGCTGGCAAAGGCCAGGCAGGTGGAATGGCCGCAGTCACCGCAGTTGGTTTTTGGCAGCAGTTTCTGGTAGATATCCGGCACGGAAAGCGGCATGGTTATTTTTCTGTGCGTGGGTTTTACTTAAGCTGCCGCCAGCCTCCGTTACGGCAAAGGAGGTGGCGGCAGTTTATGATAAACGCTGCAGATTTGCAGCGGTATTGCTCCGGTCCGGCAAATCAGGAGCCGGCCATCATGGCCTCGACGTCGCCCTGTACGTCACCGATGGGCTTGATGTCGAATTTTTCGACAAGCACCTTGGCTACGTTGGGTGACAGAAATGCCGGCAGGGTGGGTCCCAGTCGAATGCCCTTGACTCCCAGAAAGAGCAGGGCCAGCAGCACGGCCACGGCCTTTTGCTCATACCAGCCGATATCAAAGGAAATGGGCAGATCGTTAATATCGTCCAGTTCAAAGACTTCCTTCAATTTCAGGGCGATGACCGCCAGCGAGTAGCAGTCATTGCACTGGCCGGCATCGAGAATCCGCGGAATGCCGCCGATATCCCCTAAGTCCAGCTTGTTGTATCGGTACTTGGCACATCCCGCAGTTAAAATAACGGCCTCTTTGGGAAGCGCCTTGGCCACGTCGGTAAAATATTGCCGGGATTTTTGACGGCCGTCACAGCCGGCCATCACCACGAAGCGTTTGATGGCGCCGGATTTAACAGCTTCGACCACCTTGTCGGCCAGGGCCAGCACCTGATGGTGGGCAAAGCCACCGACGATCTTGCCGGTTTCAAGCTCCACGGGAGGGGCACATTTTTTAGCCCGCTCAATCAGGGGTGAAAAATCCTTGGCTCCACCCTGGGGTCGGTCCGCAATATGTCGGGCGCCGGGATAACCGGTCATACCGGTGGTGAAAAGTCGATCCAGGTAAGTGTTGTCTTTTTTCAACGGCACCACGCAGTTGGTGGTCATTAAAATCGGTCCGTTGAAAGATTCGAACTCTTTGTTCTGGTGCCACCAGGAGCCGCCATAGTTGCCCACGAAGTGATCATATTTTTTAAAGGCCGG
>JAOZPY010000136.1 GCA_029932495.1 Desulfobacterales bacterium | reverse complement strand
TTTATGACGGCTCAGGGGTGCTCTTATAACGGCGGGATTTGCCATCAGATCGTCGAACAGTGCGAGGGCTGCAATCGCGGCGAACAGTTTTCCACCGGCTGGTACTGCACTGCCTGTCCCGAGCCTTCAGCGAAATGGAAAAACGGTAATTGCAACATGGCATCCCATATCAGTACGGTGTCGTCAGCAACCAAAAGCAAGATTAATCCGCTCAAGGCTTCCAAACGGGCCGCCCGTTAAGGGTCGGCGATCGAACGGTAAACCCCGCTTGCTTCGGCAGCGGGGTTTTTTAATGGCGTTTATGCCACGTTGCGTTCAATGCTGACCAGCTGAATGCAGATGCCGACCAGCTCTATGGCTGAGCGGATGTCTTCCAGGTCAGGGAATGTCGGTGCCAGGCGGATATTACAATCATCCGGATCTTTTCCGTAAGGAAACGTCGATCCGGCGGGGGTCAGTTTCACCCCCGCCTCGGCGGCCATGCGTACCACCGCGGTGGCGCATCCCGGCAAGATGTCGAGGCTGATGAAATACCCTCCTTTGGGGCGAGTCCACCAAGCTATCTGTTTGCCTCCCAGTTCCTTTTCCAGGCCGCTTAGAATGGCATCGAATTTAGGCTTTATGATCGCCGCATGTTTTGCCATGTGGGTTTTGATGCCGGCCGTGGTTTTAAAAAATTTCACATGGCGCAGCTGGTTCAGCTTGTCGGGGCCAATGGTCTGGATGTTGATTTGTTTTCTGGCCCGGGCCATGGTTTTTTTGCTGCCGGCCATCATGGCGATACCGGCACCGGCAAAAGTGATTTTGGATGTGGAGCCGAACAAAAAAACCCGGTCAGGATTGCCGGCCTGCTTACAAGCGGCAAGCATGTTTTTTACCTTCGGCCGATAGCTGTCAAGATGGTGGACGGCATAAGCATTGTCACAGAAAATGCGAAAATCCTTTGCCCGGGTTTTCATCGACGCCAACCGGTCGATGACGGTATCCGAGTAAACCGCCGCCGTCGGATTGCTGTACAGCGGCACACACCAGATCCCTTTGATGCTTTCATCTGAGGCCACCAGCGTTTCAACCTGATCCATGTCCGGACCCTCGGCATTCATTTTTACGGGGATCATTTTAATGCCCAGGTATTCACAAATAAAAAAATGCCGGTCATAGCCGGGGCTTGGGCATAGAAACTTAACCTCGGGCAGTTGCACCCAGGGGGGCGTCTGGGGCTCAACGCCTTTGAGCATGGCCCGCATGAAGGTATCGTGCATCATGGTCAGGCTTGAATTGCCGCCGATGATGATTTCTTCCGGATCAACTTCAAGGTATTGGGCAAAAAGATTTTTTGCTTCCGGGATTCCGTCCACACCACCGTAGTTTCGGCAGTCTGTGCCGGAGGCTGTTAAAATATCTGTTTTGTCCAGGCAGGTGAGCAGCCCCAGGGAAAGATCCAACTGTTCAGGGCAGGGTTTGCCCCGGGTCATGTCAAGGTTCATGGCCTGCGCCTGAAAGGCGCGATAGCGTTGCATAAGGCTGCCCCGGATCTGCGCAAGCTCGGTGGCATCAAGTTCGCTGAATTTTTTCATGTGGTGTCCTTATTTTCGGTATTTTTGTCATGCCCTGACGTCAGGACGCTATATAGCATCGGCCGGGGGCCTACTTCAACCCCAAAACAGGACAATGGCATTGGCAAATTGAAATTTATGTTGCCGGTACCCGGCTGCCGACCAAACACCGCTTTGCCGGGATACTGCACCCCCCATTGTTGTTGCACCCCGCGAAGAACCACCAGGGGTGCTGAAAATTTTCTTCTTGCAAAATAGACGCATGCTGTTTAATTAACAGACCTTGATCTTTAGTTTAAATAAATGGAGTCGTCTATGGAAAAAACGCAACGTTCACAGACAACTGGGAAGCATCGGCCCGGCCTGGAGCTGTCTTTCAAGTTTTTGCATATCAGCAGGTGGACGCTTTACTTCGTCGCCATCGGCATCATTGCCGGCTGCGGCTCCATTATTTTTCATTATCTGTGTCAGGTGGGGTTTCATTTTTTTATGGATTACATGGCCGGCTACCGGCCGCCGGCCCCAGCGGGCGAACATCACCTGCTGGCGCTGACAAACCGGCCCTTCAACCGTTGGATTCTGTTGTTTTTGCCGGCCTTCGGGGGGATTTTCAGCGGATGGCTGGTTTATACCTTTGCTCCCGAGGCCGAAGGACACGGAACCGATGCCGCCATTTCGGCCTATCACCACGCCGGGGGGTTTATCCGGGGTCGGGTTCCGATCATTAAAACCATCGCCTCGGCGATCACCCTCACCACCGGGGGATCGGGAGGACGCGAAGGTCCCATCGCCCAGATTGGTGCCGGGTTCGGTTCGTTCATGGCCACCAAGCTGAGCCTTTCGGACCGCGAAAGGCGTATCATGATGGCCGCGGGAGTGGGGGCTGGCATCGGCAGTATTTTCCGGGCACCGCTGGCCGGTGCGCTTTTCGCTGCAGAAGTTTTGTACAAGGACCCGGAGTTTGAACCCGAAGTGCTTATTCCGGCCGGAATTTCCTCGGTGGTGGCTTACTGCTTGTTCTGCTTGGCGTTTGGCTGGGGGTCTCTGTTTGATTCTCCGGATTTTACCTTTAACAATCCGCTGGAACTGGGTCCTTACACCATTTTAGCCCTTATCCTGGTGGCAATCGGTGTCTTTTATGTCAAGTCGTTTTATGGACTGGTGGATTTGTTTCACAAGCTGAAAATTCCCAATCATATCAAACCCGCCATCGGAGGATTGTTCACTGGAATGATCGGTTTTTTCCTGCCCCAGACCTTGGGCTTCGGATATGGATTTGCCCAGCAGGCTCTCAATAACGAATTGACCATACCGTTTTTACTGTTCCTGGCAATCGGCAAGGTGCTGACCACTTCCTTTTCCATCGGCTCGGGGGGCAGCGGAGGGGTCTTTGGACCTTCGATTGTCATCGGCGGGGCCATGGGCGGGGCGGTCGGCAAATTTTTCCACCAGATCATACCGGGCATTGTCACCAATCCGGGGGCTTTCGTGGTGGTGGGCATGGCCGGATTTTTTACGGCGGTCTCCAACACACCCATATCCACGATTATTTTTGTCAGTGAAATGACCAATTCCTATCACCTGCTTTTGCCCAGTCTGCTGGTTTGCTCCGTGGCTTTTATGGCCGGCCAGCGATGGACGATTTATAACCAGCAGGTCAGAAGCCGGGTGGACTCTCCCGCCCATGCCGGCGAATTTTTCGTTGACATCTTGCAGACAATCAAAGTCCGGGATTTGATGGACTATGTGCGCAAGGTGACCCTCATCCCCCAGGACATGACTTTTTCCGATTTTAAAAAATATTTTTCCGAAAGCGACCAGCATTATTTTCCGGTGATGGATCAGGATAAAAAACTAGCCAGTATTTTTTCCATCAACGATATCCGGGGGGTACTTTTTTCGCCGGAAATCGAGAGCCTGGTGGTGATGAAAGATATCGGCACCTCCGATATCATTGTGACCACCCCTTCCGAGGACCTGAATACGGTCCTGCAGAAATTCACCATCAAAAATATCGACAGCCTGCCGGTGGTCAAAGATGACGATCCCGGCGCCTTGATCGGCATGCTCAATCGCCGCGAAGTGATTGCCTTCTATAACGAGCAGATCGCGCACATGAAATCCAGTGGGCATATGTCCGCTCCCAGCGGTGAGCAACCTGAATAGGGTATGCTCAGTACTTGACTTGCACTAGGAACAACCCGTGGGCCGGCGCCGTGGCGCCCGCCCGGCAACGGTCTTTTGAAGCCAGGATGTCTTCAAAGCCGTCTGGCGTAATTTTTCCTCGTCCCACGTCAACCAGTGTACCGACGATGTTGCGCACCATAAAACGCAAAAACCCATCGGCCTCAATCTTGAAAACCAGCTTTCCCCGAGGACCTTCCATGAGCTCCGCTCCCATGACATGGCGTGTGCTGTGGGATCTTGGACTGCCGGTGGCCTCGAAAGCCTTAAAATCATGAATGCCCACGATGGCTGGAATTGCGCAACGCATGGCCTCCGTGTCCAGTTGCCGGCGGATGAGCCATGCATACTGGCGGCCGATGGCCGCAGCAATGGGTTGGTTTAAGATTTTATAGTGATAGCATTTGCTAAGCGCATTGTAGCGGGCGTGAAAGTTTTCTGCTACCTGCCGGCAGGACCGGATGACGATATCGTCGGGCAACAGACTGTTAAGGCCTTTTTTCAGCTGCGGTGCGTCCAGATGGGTTTTGCAGTGGAAATTGGCCACCTGGCCCAGGGCATGAACCCCCGCATCCGTACGGCCCGAACCGATAACGGTGACAGCTTCGCCGGTCATGGTGGCCAGCGCGGTTTCAATTTCCTGCTGGATGGTCCGCTCTTTTTTCTGGCGTTGCCAGCCATGGTAGGCGGCACCGTCGTACTCAATGACGATCTTGAAATTATTAGCCATATTATACGGGCTCCGGGTGGATTGCCTGCAGGTGCTGTTTACGCAACCAGGGCTATCGACAGCGAAAAAAATGACAACAGGGTTGACAGGGCGATGGCCGCCGATGCCAGTTCGGTGTCACTATTGAGCTGGGCGGAAAGCACGTACAGCGCTGTGGACGTGGGCAGCGCAAAATAGATCATCCCCACCTTGAAACCCAACTGCGATACGCCGAAGGCCTTTAATAGCAGGTACCCGACAGCCGGCAGTGCCAGCAGCTTGAACAGCGAGGCGATCAGGGCCAGCCGGAAATGCTTTTTAATTCCCCGCAGTGTCAGGGCACCGCCGATGGAAATCAGTGCCAGGGGCAGAGCCACAAAAGAGGCCAGCCTCAGGGTGCCTTCTAGAAATGCGGGAAAGCCGTCCCACAGGTGCGCGTATACCATGCCGGCCAGGCAGGACAGTATCAGTGGATTGGTGGCAATCGCGCGGACGGTTTGAACCAACCGCCTGGCCGGTGGCACTTTTTCTTCCGAAAACCACGTCAGGGTCGACACCGACAATACATTGATAATGGGGATGATCAGGCCGAGTAGAACCATAAAATACTGGATACCCTGATTGTTGAGCGCATTGACGACAATGGCCACCCCGATGTAGGTATTGAAGCGGTAGCAGCTCTGGGAAAAAGACCCGGCCTGGGAATCGGGAACTTTGCCGAGCTTGATGAAAAGCGTGCTCAATATATAAACTGTAAGCACCGTGACGATGACCGCCTTGTATAACCCGGAGCTGCTGAAAACCACACTGGAAGCGCTGCCAATTTTCAGAAACAGCAGCGCGGGAAAAAAAATGAAATAGGTCAGCCGGTCTGAAACTTTCAAAAAAGCGTCAGTGGTCAAACCAAAATGCTTCATGAGGCTTCCGGCGGCAATTACCGCGAAAACCGGAAAAAGGCTGTTTAAAATCATCAAGTTATAGATCCTGTCGGTTTATTTCCAATTCTATCATCAATTTGACAAACCCGCAGGATTCTGTCAAATCAATTTCATCCCGGACTGAATGCTTCAAATGCCTGCCGGCAACAGCCCCGGGTGGTTTCGTTCGAACCGGATAGACGAAAATGCCGAAAAAACCATGAAGGAGTGCGGTGATGGAGGGTATCTTGTGCCCTGGATTTCAGGCGGCCGGTGTGGCTTCCGGCCTGAAGAAAAATGGCAATAAAGATCTGGGACTGATCTTTTGTGAAACTCCGGCGACCGTGGCCGGGGTGTTTACCCGCAACCTCGTCTGTGCCGCTCCGGTACAGCTGGACCGGCAGCGGGTTGCAAGGGGCCGTTGCCGGGCTGTGATTGCCAACAGCGGGAATGCCAACTGTTGTACCGGTCAGCAGGGAATGCGCGATGCCATTCGCATGGCCCAGGCGGCGGCCAAAAGGTTGGCAATTGATGAAAAAGAGGTACTGGTGGCATCCACCGGCGTGATCGGTGAGCCTTTGCCCGTGGAAAAAATTGAATCCGCTGTTCCGGATTTGGTCAAGGCACTTGGCCCGGAAGGCCTGGGCGGGTTTGCCGAAGCGATTATGACCACGGACACCGAGCCCAAAGTTGTCAGCCGCCGAGGGCAGCTGGATGGCAAAGATTTTACTGTCACTGCAACGGCCAAAGGGGCGGGGATGATCCGCCCGAATATGGCTACCATGCTGTGTTTCGTGATGACGGACATCGGTGCTTCGCCTGACGTGCTGCAGGAAATGCTGCAAGCGTCCGTGCAGCGCTCCTTTAACCGCATCACGGTGGATGGCGATACCAGCACCAATGATACCGTGCTGCTGATGGCCGGGGGTAATTGCGGGGTTGCGGTGTCCTCCGGCGGGCAAAAGCAGGTTTTTCAGTCCGTACTGGACGATGTGCTGATGAACCTGGCCAAATGGCTGGTCAAAGACGCCGAGGGGGCCACGAAACTAATAGAGATTAACGTTATCGGCGCGCTGTCCGGACAAGATGCGCACCAGATCGTCGATACCGTGGCCCATTCCAACCTGGTGAAAACGGCCTTTTTCGGTGAGGATGCCAACTGGGGAAGGATCCTGGCCGCGGTGGGCCGGGCCGGGGTGCCGGTGGACCCGGACAAAATCGATATTCGTTTCGGTCCCGTTTTGATGGTCCAAAACGGCATGGGCTGCGGAAAACAGGCCGAAGCCCGGGCCACCGAAATCATTCAGCACCCCGAGTTTGACATCACCATTGACCTGAAACTGGGAGATGGCCGTGCGTCCATGTTCACCTGTGATTTTTCCGTCGACTACGTGAAAATCAACGCCGATTACCGCACCTGAGCATGCAGGATCAATAATTATGTTCTTTTTATTTTTTTGATCAGTATCTGCGGGAATGAAGTCCTGGTATCTTAAAAATGCAGTTCGCGCCGCGCAATATGCATTTTGATTTCGCTTTCTGTGTCCATTTGGGGCGC
>JAOZPY010000135.1 GCA_029932495.1 Desulfobacterales bacterium | reverse complement strand
GCAACATTTTGATTGGCAAAGGAAAGCTCGGCGCCGAAAAGCACCACCCACCAGCTGATCTGCACCCACATCAAAAACAGCGGCAGGGCGGCAAAACTTCCATAGATGGCATTGTATTTGGCCGCGCCCACCTGGAAACTGATGTAAAGCCATTGAACCACCTGGTACATGGTGCCGGCGATAATGCCGGCCACTGCCCCGGCTTTTAGACTGACCCGGGTGTTGGGCATCAAAATATAAATAACCGTAAAAAGAATCCAGATAAGCACATAGGGAATGAGCTTCAGTGACAGAAAAATCAGGGGGCTGATCAACCCCAGCAGCTTGATCCGGCTCGCAATGGCCGTCACCTGGGTGGTGATAAACACCGTGGCACTGCCGGCCAAAAGAATCAGCAGCGGGCTGATCAGCATCACCGCCAGGTAGTCACTGAATTTCCGAGCCCAGGAGCGATGCTCCTTTATCTGCCAAATTTCATTTAACGAAGCCTCAATGTGGCTGAGCACCTTGACCACCGACCAGAAAAGAACCACCAGGCCAATGCCGGCGATAAGTCCCCCTTTTGTGCTTTCAAGCAGTGATTGGGCGAATTCGACAACTTTTCCCACCACTTCCTGTTGCCCGGAAAATTGCTGGTAAAGCTCCTTTTCAAGCAATTTTTCAAACCCAAAGCCCTTGGCAATACCGAAAAGCATGGCCGCCACCGGCACAATGGACAGCAGGGTATAAAAGGTCAGTGACGATGCCCGGTAAAAACACCGGTCGCTGATAAAACCGCGCACGGTCAGCAGGATGATCCGCAGTTGCCGAATAACAAAAGATTTGCCGAAGGGAAGATCCTCAAGGCGTATGCGCCAGATGTCAACCGTAATATAAGCAACCGCCCGGCGGAGCTGGTTTTGAAGATCATGCAGAGATACCAGTTTCATCTTGTTTTCTTTGCCGTTGTGGTGCCTAGCCACACTAAGGAGTTTGATCCGTGGCCGGCGGATACAGTTGAAATGCGGCTTTTATCGCAGCGACCTCTGGCTGCAAGAGGGCTTCGATCGCAGGTGGCCGGGGCTGGCTGGCCACCACTGTCCGCTGAAAATCAGACAGGGCCGTCACTTCTTCCGGGTCCGCCATACCGGTGATCTCCAGCTGACTGCCGGCCAAAGTCATCACTTCGGTGGCTTGGGCCCGGCTCTGAACAACAAAATCCGCTGCATGGGTTTCGATAAAAGCGGTTTCCGTCTGCACTTTGAAGGCATAGGCCGATACCCCGACGGGGGCCCGTACCTGAAACCGGGCGCCGCCCTGTTGCAGGAACAAAAAAGACACCCCGGTCTGGCGGGCGGCATTGTAATTGCATTGCAGGATCTTCAGGCTGGATACCGAAGAGAGAAAAAAGCGGCTGCCATCGACCAGTTGGCATAAAATCCGACCGGCCTGGGGCGTGCTGACCGTATCGCCCTGGTAAAGGGGCAGGCCGGCTTCGGCCCGGTAGCCCACCGTCGGATCACGATGATACAGGAGCGTTTCACCGCGTACGGATTGAACTTTTCCCACCGGCAGGCCGAAGCCGGGTTGAAAGGATTCGGCGACGACCCTGTCAGCGGACAGGGTCTGTTCTGCCATGATGGTCCCGGATAAAACCGGGAGCGGCAAGCATAACAGTCCTAGCAGCACGGTTGAAAAATAGATGCATTGTTTTCTGAATGCCGACATCCCTGACCCTCCATCCTTGATGATAGATATTTAGAATTAATAAATGTAACAATATCTTGCGTTATTGTAAAGTACGCTTTAATGAAATGCCTCAATTGCGCCCCCGTGCCGGTTATGGGACCGGGGATTGACGATGACGGCGGCAGACGGTATGTAACCTTATTATACAGAAACATATATTCTTGGAGTTTAATTAAAATAAACAGGGGGAAAACCAAATGAAAGTCGCATTTATTGGTCTTGGAACCATGGGAACCGAAATGGCAAAAAACATTCTCAATGCAGGGCATGAATTGACCGTATACAACCGCACCCGGTCAAAAGAAGAACCCCTGGCGGCCGCAGGGGCGCAGCGAGCGGAATCTCCGGCCCAGGCGGCTTCCAATGCCCGCATCATCGTTATCTGCGTCAGTGACACCCCGGATGTCGAAGCAATTGTGCTTGGCAAAAGCGGCGTCATTGAGAGCGCACCGCAAGGGGCCGTGGTGGTGGATATGTCCACCATCAGTCCGGCGGCCACCCGGCGCATGGCGGAAAAACTTTCCAAAAAAGGTGTTAAAATGCTGGATGCCCCGGTTTCCGGCGGTCCCGAAGGTGCGCGAAACGCAACACTGGCCATTATGGTAGGCGGACAAGACGCTGATTTTAAAACCGCCCGGCCGATTCTGGAAGCCATGGGAAAGACCGTCATCCATGTCGGCGACATCGGGGCCGGCCAGATCACCAAGGCTATCAACCAGATTCTCATCTCCGGAACCTACCTGAGCGTGGCCGAAGGCCTGACCCTGGGGATGAAAGCCGGACTTGACATGGAAAAAGTCATCCAGGCCATCAGCGGGGGGGCCGCCTCCTCCTGGATTCTTCACAACCGGGGCGCCAACGTGGTCGCCAACACCTATCCTCTGGGGTTCCGGGTGCGGCTGCACCATAAAGATCTGGGGATCGCCCTGGACACGGCCCGGGAGCTGGGCGCCACCTTGCCTGCCACGGCCCTGGTGGCACAAATTGAAAACGGCCTGATTGCCCGCGGCTTCGGAGATGACGATGTGTCAGCCATCGGCCGGAGCATCCGTGAACAATCCGGACTATAATAAAAGCATGCCAGTGCTTTAAACGTTGAACTTGTAACCGGGTGCCCAGCACCCGGTTTGTAAAACAAGAATAAAACGGGCGTTCAAAAGCTATGGTTGCCAAGTGCGTTTTGGATTTGACAGCATTTTACTTATTGGATAGCATACACCTCAACGTTGCAACATTAAGGTACACTCAACGAATACAACTTTCTTTATCCGGAAAGCGCCATGATCATAGGCTTGGATGTCGGCGGCACCCACACGGATGTGGTTCTGCTGGACGCAGGGGGTCTGCGCAAAGATGTCAAGGTCCTCACGGACCCGTCGGACCTGTTTCACTGCGTACTATCCGCACTGGAGGCGATAAGCGAAAACCTAAACCCGGCCAAAATCCAGCGTATTGTTCTGAGCACCACCTTGACGACCAATGCCATCGTGCAAAATAAAATTCCGCCGGTGGCCATGATTGTTTCCAGCGGGCCGGGAATCGATCCCGAATTTTACCGCACCGGCCCCCACTATTTTACCGTTGCCGGCTGCATTGATCACCGGGGCCGGGAAATCGAACCCATCAACCCTGCTGAAATCCACGACATTGCCTCGCGTTTAAAAAAAGAGGGGATTCACCAAATCGGGGTGGTGGGGAAATTCTCCGTGCGCAACCCGACCCACGAAGAGCAGATCGGCCGGATCCTGCAACCCCATTTTAAAAAAATATTTATGGGCCATCGCGTTTCCGGCAATTTGAATTTCGCCCGCAGAATTGCCACCACCTTTTTAAATGCCGCGGTGTATCCCATCCACAAAAAATTTTACCGGGCCGTGCAAGATTCTCTGGCCGCCCGGGGGTTGCACCTTCCCCTGCGCCTGCTCAAGGCCGACGGCGGCAACATGCGTTTTGAAGCTTCCGTTGACTATCCTGCCCAGACGATTCTTTCCGGACCGGCTGCCAGCGCTATGGGTGCCGTACCCTTTGGCCGGCAGCAGGAAGATTGCCTGGTGCTGGATATTGGCGGGACAACCACCGACATGGCGGTGCTCATTGATCGGGTGCCGGTATTAAACCCGGTAGGCATTGAACTGACGGCTTACAAAACCCTGATCCGTTCACTGGAAACCCTTTCCATCGGCCTGGGTGCCGACAGTGCGGTGGTTGTAGAGGACGGAAAAATAAGTATCGGGCCCCAACGGCTCGGAGCCGCCATGGCTTATGGCGGAACTGCACCGACACCCACCGACGCGCTGTTCGTGCTGCAAAACATCGCCGGCGGTGACCGCGGCAAGGCCATTGATGGTCTAAAACCCCTGGCACAGGCCCGTGGCATTGAGCTTAAGCAACTGGCAACCGAAATCATCGAAGTAACCTGCAGACAGATGCTCTCGGCCGCCGGCCGGCTGATCGAACGGATGAACAGCAAGCCGGTGTATACGCTCAGGGAACTCCAGGAAGGTTATGTGGTGCGGCCGCAGTCGATCCTGCTGCTGGGGGGGCCGGCCCCTCAGTTCGCCCCTCACCTGGAAGCCATCTCCGGTTTGCCGGTACAGGTGCTGCCCAAGTGGGAGGTGGCCAATGCCATCGGTGCGGCCCTGGCACGAACAACCTGTGATGTCATTTTTTTCGCCGACACCGAGCAGCAGATGGCCGAAGCTCCGGAAGAAAATTTCAGCTGCCGCATCGATGCGAGCTTTGATTGCGATGCAGCGGTCCGGCAGGCCTGCGAATTGCTGCGGAGCAAGGCGATTGCCTGCGGCGCCAATTCGCAGCACCTGGAGATAGAGGTCGCCGAAGCCCAGCAATTTAACATGGTGCGGGGTTTTTATACCATCGGCAGAAACATCCGTGTCAGGGTGCAGGTCCGGCCGGGGGTAATCCACGGCTATGATGATCTGATTGCCAGGTTGGCAACTTCGCCTTAATGTTGCAACGTTGAGATTCATAGAGGGTATCAGGTAGTCGCTATGCTGACAGCAAAGCACAAAACCGGTCTTGTTTTTTTCCCAGCCTTTGACTGGGCCATCAGCCCCACCCACCCGGAAAGAGAGGAGCGCCTGCTGTATACCCAGGACCAGATCTTCGAAGAGGGGCTTTTCGATATTGAAGGCATTGTTGAACTCAAACCGGACCCGGTCGCATTAAAAGACATCCAGCGCGTCCACTTCTGTGCGCCCGACATCGCCAGTGTCACCACCGAATCACATTTTATCAGCGCCGGTGGTGCCAAAACCATTGGCAAGGCGGTGCTTGAAGGCCATGTCCAACGGGGATTTGCCCTTGTCAGGCCACCGGGGCATCATGCCTGCCGTGTGGTCCACGGCGCCCGGGGATTTTGCAACATCAACATTGAAGCGATCATGATCGAGTATTTGCGGCAGGCCCACGGAATCGACCGGGTGGCCATCGTCGATACCGACTGCCACCACGGCGACGGCACCCAGGATATTTACTGGCATGACCCGAACACCCTTTTTATATCTCTGCACCAGGATGGGCGCACCCTGTATCCCGGCTCTGGTTTCCCCTTTGAGTTCGGCGGTATCAATGCGGTCGGCAAAACTCTGAACATCCCGCTGCCTCCGAACACTTCCGATGAGGGATTTTTATATGCCCTCAAAAACATCGTCCTGCCGATCCTCAGCGAATTCAAGCCCGAGATCATCATCAACTCCGCCGGTCAGGACAATCATTACACCGATCCGATCACCAATATGAATTTTTCCGCCCGTGGATATGCCGAGCTGACAGCCTTGCTGCAGCCCGACATCGCCGTGCTGGAGGGTGGATATTCCATTGAAGGCGCGCTGCCCTATGTCAACCTGGCCATCGTGCTGGCCATGGCTGGCCTTGACTTCAAGCGCGTAAAAGAGCCCGACTATAATCCGTCCGCCATTCAGCAGGCACCGGCGGTTACCGCGGCCATCGAAAAAACGGCAGAAGAGGTTCTCACCATCTGGCAGCAAAAGGACAATTTAAGAGATCAGCTTATGGCGCAGGAAAACCCGGGACATCGCCGCCGCAATATCTTTTACGACACCGACGGCATCCACGAGTCGCAGACCGAAGACATCCGGATCTGCCCGGACTGCCCCGGCACCCTGCGCATCGACTCAACCTCAGATCACGGTCTGCATGTTCTGGCCGTTCACATTCCCCGCAAGGCCTGTGCCCGGTGCAAGGCGGCGGGCTATGAATGGTACGATGCCGCTGACACCGATCACTTCGACCGGATTTTTCTACAGGACCGCCCCGAGGATGCCTACCATGAAAAAGGCCCGGGAAAATAACCGGCAACTACCACAGGTTGCCTCTGCCCGGCTGTCCGGCAAAAAATCGCACCTCCAGCTGCGGGCCGATCTGGTTCAAGCCGTGCGCAACTTTTTTACCCGCCATGATTACCTGGAGGTCGAAACTCCCATCCGCATTCCGGCACCGGCCCCCGAGGCTTATGTCGACCCGGTGGCCAGCGGCCACTGGTTTTTGCAGGCCTCACCGGAACTGTGCATGAAGCAGTTGCTGGCCGCCGGATTTGACCGCATCTTCCAGATCTGCAAATGCTTCCGCCATGCGGAACGCGGCCGCCGCCACCTACCAGAACTGACCATGCTGGAGTGGTATCGCGCCGGGGGGGACTACCGGGATTTGATGCAGGACTGTGAAGAACTCATTGGTTCTGTGGCCCGCCAGTTGGGGCATCAAAACATTTTGAGCTACCAGGGCCGGCAGATCCGGTTGGAACCGCCCTGGCCCCGTATGACTGTCGCCGAGGCCTTTGCGCGTCATGCATCGGTCTCCATGGCAGAAGCCCTGGCCCGGGACTGTTTCGACGAGGTGATAGCAGAAGAAATCGAACCGCAGCTCGGTATTGCAACACCGCTGTTTATCTACGATTATCCGGCTTCCCGGGCCGCGCTGGCAAGATTAAAGCCGGATGACCACCGGCTGGGGGAACGTTTTGAACTATACATCGCCGGCATCGAACTATGCAACGGCTTCAGTGAACTGACGAATCCGGTCCAACAACGGGCGCGCTTTGAAAAAGAGCAGCAGCTGCGCCGGGCGCAAAACAAGGCCTGCGGTCCCATGCCGGAAAAATTTCTGGCTGCCCTGAATCGCATGCCCGCCGCCTGCGGCAACGCCCTGGGTATCGA
>JAOZPY010000134.1 GCA_029932495.1 Desulfobacterales bacterium | reverse complement strand
AAACCACCACCCGCGGAATCATTGCCGAAGACGCCGCAGGCACCGACCATTGAGCAGGTAACGACCACGATGGATGACATTTCTGCCGGCAAGCCGGACCAGCCGACCGCAAAAAAATCCGCCAGAGCAAAATTTGGGCTGCGGGCCAAAATGTTGTTGCTGTTTCTTTTCATTCCTCTGATGCTCATGGCCGCAGCCAGCGTCCTTTATATGTGGCAGCTTGAAAATACATCTGAACTGCTTACCCGTGCCAGCAGCAAAATCGTCAACCAGATGGCCGAAGAAAAAATTGCTGATTTGTCAACTGCCGTGGCCATGCAGTGCCGGCTATACCTGCTGAGCCACCCGGATTTGAAAAAGGAAAATTTTAATACGGATATGGGTTTTAAAACCCTGGCCGTGCAAAAAGTTGGATTAACAGGTTACACAGCGCTTTATCAGCTGCCGGGCAGCGATGGCGTCTGGAGAACATGGGCCCATGTGAACCCGAGAATCATCGGAATCGACATGCGCAAACTAAAAAAACCGCTTGGGAGAAATTTTGCCGGATTCTGGAGGATATACTCAGGGGTCAAAGGCGGGAAAAAATCCCAGGGCTATTACACCTGGCAGGACAAGGATGGTAAATTCCGCGATAAGTTCATGGTGTGCACGCCGGTTCCCGGGACCCATTACATCGTTGCTGCCACCACATATATGGATGAATTTAGAGGACCCGTGCAGCGGATGCAGGCCCGGGCTAAAGCATTGACTGAGAAAGCCCGGATGATCACCTGGGCCGTTTTAGCGGTGACGTTGCTGCTCGTTGGGCTGATTGTCTTTATTTATGGGCAGCGACTGACCGGCAGGATCAAATCGTTGACCGACGTCGCCGATCGTATCAGCGTGGGTGAACTGGGTGTAGAGGTTGACACGAGCTCCAGGGATGAAATTGGAGAACTGGCCGATGCCATCGCCCGGATGCAGGACAGCATCCGGCTTTCTATTGAACGGTTGCGACGGCGACGATAGCAATGATCGTGATTTATCAAAGATATGAGCTTTGACTGTCGGTCAACGGCGAACATCCGCTATCCAGTTGCAAAAAAGTCAGGTGGGAGTTGAATGGCATAAGATGATTGTGCTTCCAAAAGAAAAGCCGGTTTTAAGAAATCTAAATGTTTACTATCTGGATATTGAAAAATTGATCGAACATTACCAGGGGGAAGTCGGTTCCGGAGGCGTGTTTTTTAAATCACCGGCGGCTGAAGGTGTCATTTTTTTTGACAAGGACGAAGTGCTGAATGCCGTTTTTCAGGAAAAACAAATGCAGTTGCAAGGCCAGGAGGCTGTTGGCAGGCTGATAAAGGCTGGAGGGCATGATAACTTCACAGTCGATATTTATCATCTGTCTGCACAAGAGGTTTATTTCTGGTCGAGTATTCCCGGTGCTGAAAAGATTTATCGCGATCTCAGTACCGAATTTACCGACCTGGAAAAGCTCATTAAAAAGATGAGCTCGGAAAGACTCAACGGCTACATTGACGTATCCATCAATGGTGGAAAAGAAGCGGGAATGATTTTTATTGTCAATGGCAAGATCATCGGTGGCTCTTTTTCCTGGGATAAGGAGCAGGCAAACATCAGCCAAAGAAATCAGGAGTTGTTGATCGAAAAAACCCGGCAGGTGGGGGCCACGTTTAATGTCTGTCGTATCTCACTGAAAAAATTGAAAAAAGAAAACACAAGTGAACCTCAGCATGGCCCTGCTTCGGAAAATGTGCTGTTGATGGTGGAAGAATTTCTAAGGGTTTTTGAAAATACGGTTTCAGCAAACAAAAAATTAAAGGGCGATTTCAGCAAGCTTTTGAAAAAAAAATTTGTGGAAAATGCAGAAAAATATGCTTTTCTGGACCCTTTTGCGGGGGAATTTGACTATTCCAACCGCAAAATTTCTTTTTCAGGCACCACCGGCGACCATGAATTGCTGTCCGGGGTTATGGAATCGGTCAGCGAGCTGGCTCGGGAGCTCGGGTTGATGTCCGGGCTTGTCGCCGGCCTGTCGGTATGGTCCGAAACCTATGCCCGGGAGTTGAAAAAGTTCGATATTACCCTCTAACAATGGCCAATATATATTCCATTAGTGATTACGGCATTTCAGCCAGGGGATTTGCGGAATTCTTAGACGGCATTCCGGCGGCAGTCTACCGCACCACCATTGAGGGAAAAATTGTTTATTGCAACCAAGCTTTTGCCAGCCTTTTTGGATATGAATCTGCTTCCGACCTGATTGATTTTCCTGTTATTGAACTTTATCGCAATAAAAGAAAAAGGGGGGTCTTTATCCGTTCCATTTTGCAGCGGGGACGCATTGTGGACCTTCCGATGGCGTTCAAAATGCGGGATGGGACCTCTGTCTGGTGCGCGGTGACGGCAAAAGCCGTGATGGATGACGACGGTATGGTGATTCATCTCGACGGAGTGATCCGCGATATTACCGGAGAGATCGAAGTGCAGAAAGATCCCCCGGGGCTGAACGGCGTTGCTGATGAAAGCCGAGATATGATTTTGGTTATCGATCTTCTCGGTGAGGTGATCGACATAAACCCGGCCGGAGCCAATCTGCTGGGTATTTCTAAAAGCAAGTTGCCGGGAAAGCCGCTGTCCACTTTTTTTGTACCCGAAGACCGGGAATTTTTTCTCATTTTTTTGGCGGACATCATAAAAATAGGCCGCCATGAGGCCATTTTGGCGGTGATGGACCATTCCGGAAAAAAACGCTACCTGGATTGGGACGCCTGCCTCATACGTTATGACGGACGGCCTCACCACATAAAGTGCATCGCCCGGGATGTCAGTGATGTGGTCAATCGCCGCAAAGAACGCAGCAATGATCAAAAATTCCAGGGAGTGCTGGAAATGGCCGGTGGGGTTGCGCACAGTTTGAACCAGCCCCTCACAATTGTAACCAATTTACTCAATGAGGTTTTGTCAGAGCTGGGTCCGGAGGGAACGATTTATACGAAGATTGCCAGGGTTCAGGAACAGATCAGGAAAATGAACACAATCACCCAGAAAATCAGCAATATTAAAAAATATGAAGCCATGGAATATGTTGCCGGCGTTAAAATTGTCGATATTGACAAGGCTTCCTGGAGTGGAAAAACTGGAGAACACCCATGATTAAAAACGTCCTGCTGGTGGATGATGACCGCGAGATGCTACTGGCACTGCGGGAAGGATTTGAGAAATATCGGGATTCATTCGCTGTTTTTCTGGCCCACGACGGGGTGGGGGCGATCGAAAGTTTGAGGAAAAACGTTATTTCCCTGGTGGTCACCGATCTGAAAATGCCCAGAATGGATGGATTTGAACTTTTGGCACATATTATGCAGTATTATCCGGACATTCCGGTTATTATTATCACCGGATACAGCACGGCGCAAATGGAGCGTTTGGCACGGGAAGGCGGTGCCGTCGGATACATTGCCAAGCCGTTTTTGATTGAAAATCTGGCCCGGCAGATCATGGCCACCTTGCGCAAAGAAACTGAAGGTGGAACGTTGCACAATGTGTCTTCAGGCATGTTTTTGCAGTTGATGGAAATGGAGCAGAAAACCTGCACCATTCGTCTGGAGGATAAATCAACGGGGCAGAAGGGGATTCTTTTTTTTCGTGAGGGACAATTGATGGATGCACGGGTAAATGACAAGAATGGAGAAGAGGCTGCCTACAAAATTTTTGCCTGGGAGCAGGTCAACTTGTCTATCCAGAACGGATGCCCCCTGCGGGAAAATAGAATTCACAACGAAATGCAACAGTTGATCCTTGAGGCAGCGCGCCGCAAGGATGAAAAAGACGATTTTGAAAAATCACAAACCGCACAGACGATAACCACCGAGCCGGTGCTGGAAGATGCGCAGAGCTTTGAATACGATCCCGGCAATTTTATCAGCAGCATCAAAAAGAAAATTGAATGTGAAATCGGCCATAGCTGTGGACTGGAAGATGTTTACCAGGACGCTTCATGGGACAGCCGGGTGTCACACCTGGCCGTGGCCGGTAACTTTTTTCATATGGGCACTCTGGTGCAGGGCTATGTCGACAAGGGAGAGACCAGCGATTACATTCTGCTGCCCGGAGAAAAGACAACTGTGCTGGCGGTAAATCCAAGATGCCCGCGGGATAAAATCCTGCAGGTTTTGTCCGATTAGGCGATATGCCCGGCAGCAATTAAAACAGGCTTTAGTTTACTGCGATAATAAGATGCAAGAATTGTTCAACGACATACTGGCAATGCAGGGCGTCAAAGGCGTCATGATATTTTCTTTTGCCGGTGATATCATATTTCAACAATTTAACAGCCAGCCGCCTGAAGATCCTTACTCCCGGGACTGGAGTCTGTTCATTGAAGCGCTGGCCGGTACTCGGGAAACAGATCTGGTGTTTGAAAAGGGACGACTTTATATTCGCAGAACGGATATCGGTTATCTTGTGGTATTGATGGGACCTTTTGTGCCGATTTCCATGATGCGACTGAACTGCGATATTGTCTTGCCGGCATTAAAGCCTGGGAAAAAGTCTTCAAAGGGGTTGCGACGGTTTTTTAAAAAATAATTCCAGTGCGAAACATTAGATTGGCTGCCAGCGGCAGCGCAGAAAAAACGATCCGGACATGTGGCCGGAGGCAATGAAAGGTATATCCGCTACAATGAGAACCGATATTGAGACTAGAATAAATGAGGCTGAAGTCTGCAGATCCATGGGCCTATATGGAGATTCTTTGAATATTTACGAAAGTATTCTGGCCATTGTATCTCCCCAGGACAGTCAGATTCAGGATAAGATACAGAAAAGGATCAATCTGCTGCGAAAAGAGATTGAGAAACTGGATAAAGCGACGGCACCCGGAGTTTCTGCAAAAGAGCTTTCCGTATTCAAAAAGACTTTTTCCGACAAAGGAGATGTTTCTGCAGTTTTGGACAGCGCTTCGGCATTCCAGGAAATGGGACTGCATGTCGACGCGCTGGCAGAATTTGCCAATCTACTGACGCTGGACTACCCTAATGAAAAAATTATCCCCTTGCTGGCCGAAAGCCTGCTGAAAATCAGTTCACCGGAAAAATCGGTGAAAGAATTCGACAAGCTGATTGAAAAGAAAAAACTGAGCAAAAAGGATAGTTCCCGGGTTAAATTCTTGCTGGGCCAGGAGATGGAAAAACGGGATCATCGTGATCAGGCTCATGACCTTTATGAGGCCGCGTTGAAACTGAATCCCGCAGATGGTGAAATAAAGAAGCAGCTGGATTCCGTCAAGGCCACGTTTGCTTCGGGTTCAAAATACGACTATTTGCTCAGGGAAAAAATGGTCACCACGGACAAACTGCAGCAGGCTTTTGCTCTGTCAAAAAAAATGAAAAAAAGTGTTGAATTTGTGCTCATTGAGCATATGCACATCAAAAAAGAGGCCATTGGCAAATCGTTTTCCCTGTTTTACGGTTGTCCGTTTCGAGCCTTTGACCCCTCCGTGCAAGTCCAGGCTGAGTTGCTGACCAATCTCAAGAAGGCATTTTTGCTCAACGAACTCTGGGTTCCGTTGAGTTGGGAGAAAAACGTGGTGGAAATCCTGGTGGATGACCCGCGGAATCTTAGCAAAACCGATAACATCAAAACTCTGATGAAAACGGGGAAAATCAATTTTTCGGTGGCCATTCGTGAGGACATTCAGGAGTTTATCCGGCATGCCTTTGATAAAAATCAGCAGGTCGGAAATGCTCAAACACCAGACGATGTGCTCAATGATTTCGATTTGATACCGGATGTGACCTTTGAAGAAGAAGAGGACGATCAGGAATTTGAAGAAGCCGATGAGACCTCCAGCCAAGTGGTCAAGCTGGTGGACCAGGCTATTATTGCCGCCTATCGTAAGAACGCATCCGATATTCACATTGAACCGTCGCCGATCACCAAGGCCACCACTATCCGTTTCCGGCTGGACGGCGTCTGCCAGGAATATATGAAAGTGCCCAATTCCATGGTGCGCGGCATTATTTCCCGGATTAAAATCATGTCTAACCTGGATATTGCCGAAAGAAGGTTGCCCCAGGATGGTAAGATTAAATTCCGCCGCAAGGGTGTACCAACGTTTGAGCTTCGCGTGGCCACCTTGCCCACGGCCGGCGGATTTGAAGATGTGGTCATGCGGATTCTTGCATCAGCCGGTGCCATGGGGCTGGATGAAATGGGGCTGACCGAGCGAAACCTTTCGGTCATGAAGAAGATCATTGCCAAGCCCTATGGCCTGATCCTGGCTGTGGGGCCCACCGGATCTGGAAAAACCACCTCCCTGCATGCGATTCTTGGCTATATCAATAAGCCAGGTATCAAAATATGGACGGCCGAGGATCCCATCGAAATCACCCAGGCCGGGCTGAGGCAGACGGAAGTCAAACCCAAAATAGGGCTTGATTTTGCCCGTATGATGCGTGCATTTTTGCGGGCGGACCCGGACGTTATCATGATCGGTGAAATGCGTGATGAGGAAACCGCATCCATTGGGATAGAAGCATCCTTGACCGGCCATCTGGTGTTTTCCACCCTGCATACCAACAGTGCCCCGGAGACCATCACCCGTCTGCTGGATATGGGGCTGAATCCGCTTAATTTTTCTGATGCCTTTCTCGGCGTGCTGGCCCAGCGGTTGACAAGACGGTTGTGCACCAACTGCCGTGAAGAGGCCCCGATGACCGAGGATGATTTTGAGATGCTGGTATCTGAGTATGGCACTAAATATTTCAAGCGCACTGGTATCGAGTATAACGCCGACATGATTAAGTACAAACCGGTGGGCTGCGAAAATTGTTCCGGGACCGGCTATCGCGGGCGAATGGGGATCCATGAATTAATGGAAGGCACTCCCACAATTAAATTGATGATCAAAAAGCAGGCGAATACAGAGCAAATCCAGGAACATGCACTGAAAGAAGGCATGAGCACCCTGAAGCAGGACGGCATTTTGAAGGCGCTGCAGGGGATTACGGATATGACGGAAGT
>JAOZPY010000005.1 GCA_029932495.1 Desulfobacterales bacterium | reverse complement strand
CTCACGAAGCGAACAAAAGGAACTTTTTACGACTTCATCAAGTTTCAAAGTTCAGGCTTAAGGAGCAGAATATGATTCAGGTTGAAAACCTGACCAAGTATTACCACGACTTTTGTGCGGTGGACCGGGTCAGCTTCGACATTGCGCAGGGAGAAATCCTCGGCCTGCTGGGGCCTAACGGTGCCGGCAAAACCACCACCCTGCGCATGCTGACCGGTTTTTTACAGCCCACTTCCGGCAGCATCTCCGTCAAAGGACAGCCCATTGGGGAGCAAACCCTGGAAATTAAAAAAATGCTGGGATACCTGCCCGAATCCGCCCCGCTGTATCAGGACATGCTGGTTTACGATTACTTGGATTTCGTGGCCGCAATTCGCAAAATATCCGGCCGCCACCGCCAGCAGGGCATTCGCCGTCTGGCTGATCTTTGCGGCATCAATGAAGTCATGCATCAGCCCATTGGCGAGCTGTCCAAGGGTTACAAGCAGCGCGTGGGGTTGGCCCATGCCATGATGAGCGATCCGGAGATTTTAATCCTCGATGAGCCCACCTCCGGTCTGGATCCCAACCAGATTGCAGAAATCCGCCAGATCATCAAACGCATCGGCAGGCAAAAAACCATCATCCTTTCCACCCAT
Organism: Desulfobacterales bacterium; assembly: GCA_029932495.1. GTDB lineage: Bacteria > Desulfobacterota > Desulfobacteria > Desulfobacterales > JAFDCJ01 > JAFDCJ01. The sequence continues at coordinate 22,618 of JAOZPY010000005.1, read as the reverse complement.
ATTCTAAGCGAAGCGGAAGCGACCTGCGACCGCGTGATGATCATCCACCGCGGCAAAATTGTCGCCGACGGCAGCACGGATGGGCTGAAGGCATCCAGCGGTGACCAGAAAATCATCCATCTCTGTCTGCAAAATGCCGACTTTAAATCCGTGGATGAAACGCTGTCGACCATCGAGGCCGTGACGGCCGTCGTGCGCGCCGAAGACAGCGATACCGGGCTGGGTGTACGGCTGGAGTGCAGTCCGTCGGCAGATGTTCGAGCAGACATTTACCATAAAATCAAACAAACGGACTGGGTCCTGCTGGAATTTCACCAGCAGAGCCAGAGCCTTGAAACCGTTTTTCGTGAGCTTACCCTGGAGGGCGACTAATGGGACAGGCCATTCACATTTTTCAAAAAGAGTTCCGAGCCTATTTTGTTTCTCCGATTGCTTATATTGTGATCGCAGTTTTTCTGCTGGTAACCGGCTGGTTTTTTTTCTCCACTTTTTTTCTATTCAACCAAGCCAGCCTGAGGAACTTCTTCATGTTACTGCCGCTGGTTTTTTCCTTTGTCATTCCGGCGGTTACCATGCGGCTCATATCCGAAGAACTCAACATCGGCTCCTATGAAATTTTGCTGACCATGCCGGTCACCCTCACCGATGTGGTGCTGGGCAAATTTTTTGCCGCCGTTGCTTTTATCGCCGCCATGCTGGTGCCGACGCTGGCCTATCCGATTACCACCGCCGCCCTCGGCCAGCTTGACTGGGGGCCGGTGGTGGGCGGTTATCTCGGTGCGATACTGCTGGCAGCGGCTTTTTGCGCCATCGGGCTGTTTGCCTCCGCGTTGACCCGTAACCAGATCATCGCCTTTATCATCGGCACGGTCATCTGCTTTGCCCTGACGCTGATCGACAAAATGCTTTTTTTTCTGCCGCGCTCGCTGCTGGAAGTTTTTTCCTACCTGGGTGCGGATCTTCATTTTCAAAACATTGCCAAGGGAATCATTGATTCGCGGGATATCGTCTACTTTCTGAGTGTCTGCTTTGTCGGGCTTTATGCGGCCCATCTGGCGTTGCAGGAAAAGTACTAGCAGGGAGAACTCTATGGCTGCTCAAAGCATCGCGGGTAAATATTTCAAGTTTGCCCTTTACCTGGTTGTTGTGGTCCTGGTCAATATTGCCGGCATCACGCTGTTTTTCAGAATTGACTTGACCGCCAACAAACTGTACTCACTGGCCGCCGCCAGCAAAAAAGTGGCTGCAGACCTGTCTGAGCCTCTGACTATCAAGATCTTTTTTACCCGGGATCTGCCGCCGCCTCACAACAATACCGAGCGCTACCTTCACGATCTGCTCGAAGAATATGCCGTCTATGCCGGTAAATTATTTAACTACCGCTTTTACGATGTCAGTCCCGAGGAGGGTGAAATAACTGAAAAAACCCGTGAAAACCAGAAACTTGCCAACAATTACGGCATTCACCCCGTCCAGATCCAGGTGGTGGAAAAAGATGAAGTCAAATTCCAAAAAGCCTATATGGGCCTGGTATTGATTTACGGAGATCTGATTGAGCGTATCGGCACCATCACTTCGATTAACGGGCTTGAGTATAAGCTGACCACCACCATCCAGAAAATGATCCACAAAATCGGTGTGCTGCAGAACCTTCCTGGAAAAATCGACATCAAACTGTTTCTATCTTCCTCCCTGCAGCGGGTCGCCCCCCTGATGGGTCTGAAAAACCTCGCCGGTATGACCGACGAAATCCAAGCCATCGTCGAACGGCTGAACCGCAAAAATTACGATCGACTGCGTTTTATATCGAAGGCCCCGACCGGAGAGCAAGAAATCGCCACCCTGGCCAAAAAATATAACCTCATGAGCCTGTCCTGGCCGGCGATTGCCAAGGGAAATATTGCCCCCGGCAAAGGGCTGATCGGGCTGGTCATGGCCTACGGGGAAAAAACATTGACGATCCCCCTGCTGCAGGTCATCCGCCTGCCGCTGATCGGCACCCAGTACAAACTGGCTGACTTGGATCAACTGCAGGAGGCCATCGGCAGCAGCATCGAACGGCTGATCAATATCAATGAAGATCTGGGGTATCTGGCCGACCATGGAACATTGAGCCTGGCGCGAATGATGCCCGGCACCCCCGGTCGCCAGGCACCGGACGCCGCCACCAGTTTTCGCAGCCTGGTTTCCCGGAATTACACCCTGAAAAACGTGGCGCTGAAAAACCAGGACATTCCGCAAAGTCTCAATTGCCTGGTGATTGCCGGACCCACTGAAAAATTTTCAGACTACGAACTGTTCCAGATCGACCAGTTTCTCATGCAGGGCAAAAGCCTGGCCCTGATTCTGGAGCGCTTCAAGGAAGTCACAGCGCCCGGCCAGCAGGGCATGGGACGCCCGCCGACCTATGTGCCGCTGGACACCGGCCTTGAAAAACTGCTGGAGCATTATGGCGTGCGCATTCAGCGCGCTTACGTTCTAGATGAAAATTGCTTCCGACAGCAAGTGCCGGCCCAGATGGGTGGCGGCGAACGGCCCATCTATTATGTCCCGATGATTAAAAATCGCTTTATCAATAAAAAGCTTGCTTTTATGAAAAACATTAAAGTACTGGTGGCGCTGAAAATATCGCCGCTGGAGCTGATCGCAGATGCCGTTGACAAAAACGCCATCAAAGCTTACCCCCTGTTTTCATCATCGGAAAAATCATGGCAAATGCGCGAGCGTATCAATTTCAACCCCATGTTCATCACCCCCCCCACCTCATCTGAAAACATGCACAGCTATCCGCTGGCCTATCTGCTGGAGGGCGAATTTTCCAGCTATTTTGCCGACCGCCCCCGGCCGGTAAAAGAAATCAGCGATGACAAAAAAAAGGATGCCGGCAAAAACGGGACAAACAATCAGCCCCAGGTTGATCTTTCCCGGATCCAGCACCAGGGTCAATTTCTGGCCAGAGGAAAACCGGCAAAAATATTTGTCATGGCGTCAGCGGACATGTTGAAAAACAATGTGCTGGATGCGGAAGGCAAGGGAGCTAATTCCATTTTTATCATGAACGTGCTCGACTATCTCAACGGACGCGAAGACATGGCTGTTTTGCGCAGCAAAGAACAGCGGTTTAACCCGTTGGAAGACACCGCACCGGCAATCAGGACATTTGTCAAGGCCTTTAATATCGCAGGGCTGCCGGTGCTGGTGGTTCTGTTCGGACTGGGTGTCTGGCTTAAACGCCACGCCCGCAAAAAACGCATCCAGATGCTGTTTGAAAAATAGGGAAACGCTTCAGGGAAAACCGCCTGCGGCGGGCCAGAATGCCAGGAAGCTGGAAAGCTTAAGTAAGGATTGTATCCTTTAAAAAGCCTCATCGCTTTCCGGCCCCCCGGCTTCATAGCGTTTCCTCGGTACGAGCAGAGTTCAGGGTTTAAAAGCAGTCATCAGATGAAGGATGTATAAATGAAGTTTAAAAAAGAATACCTCATCCTGGCACTTGTTATCATCGCTTTGGTCGTGTATCTATTTGTACGCAAAACCGACCGCACCCTCTACCGGCTGCCGGCTGTTGCGCCAGTTGCCAAAAACGAAATCAGCAAAATTCAGATCACCCGGGATGGGATCACCATTGAGCTTGATAAAAAAGACGACCATTGGTATATCGCCCCCCGGCAGTATCCAGCCGACGCCGGCAAGGTCAAACGAATGCTGGACAGCCTGGAAAAGCTTACCCTGACAGCCCTGGTGTCCGAGTCCAAAGATTATCGGCGCTATGACCTGGGCAGCAAGAAAAAAATTGCTGTCAAAGCCTGGCAGGGCAACCGGCTCAAGCGCGACTTTGAGATCGGCAAAACCGCCGCATCCTTTCGTCACACTTTTGTCAAACTGGCTGACAATGACCGGGTGTTTCATGCCCGGGGGAACTTTCGCAGTAATTTTGATGTGACCGCGGACAACCTGCGGGACAAAACGGTCCTGGCGTTTGCACCCGCTGACATTCGGCAGCTAACATATACAAGCAACGGCAAATCCCGGGTGGCTATCAGAAACAAGATACCGTCGGAAGAAAAGGACCGACCGGCCGATAAAAAAAAGGGTGCGCCGTCGCCGGCTCCGGACGCCAAAACAGTCTGGCAAACCGCAGCAGGCGATAAAATCGATACGGGTGTCTTAAAGGCACTGTTGGGCATGCTGTCCGGCCTGCACTGCCAGAAATTTATCGACGGCCGCAAAAAAGAAGACTTCAAGTCCCCTCTTTTCAGCTTGCAGCTGACCGGAGGCCGGCCGTACAGCCTGGCGGTATTTGCCAAGGCCAAAGAAAAAGACAACGGATACCCTGCTGTTTCTTCGGAAAGTGCGTACCCTTTCCAGCTGTCCGACAGTCAGGTTGAAAAAATTAAAAAAGATACTGAAAAAATAGTGAAACCACCTGCGACAGAAGCGAAAAAATGAGGACCCGGTATGAAAAAAATGATAGTTGCCGTTTTATGCCTGCTGTTTTTATCCGGCAACGCCGCAGCAGATGATAAAACAGCGGCCCGAAATTTGCTGAAAAGCAAACTGGATGCCGTATTTGCAGTTTTGCAACGACAGGATCTTAACCCGGAGGCAAAAAGCCGCGAAATTGTTGAACTCACAACGCCGATGTTTGACTTCCCGCTGATGGCCAAACTGACCCTGGGAAAAAAGCACTGGCCCGCTCTGACCAAAGAACAGAAAGAAAAGTTTACCCGGCTTTTTGTCAAACGCTTGCAGACATCCTATCTCGGAAACCTGACGCGTTATACCAACGAAAAGGTTCTCTTCGAGCCGGCGGTTCAGGTCAAAAAGAAAATTCACATCCCAACTTTTCTGGTCTCAAAAGACAGAAAAATTTCCATGCTATACAAGTTATACAAATCCGCTGACAGCTGGAAAATTTACGATATTGAAATTCAAGGCGTCAGCATTATCCGCAGTTACCGATCGCAATTCAGTCAGATTCTTGAAAACTCGACGATTGAGGATCTGATGCGAAAACTGGAAAAACCGGCTGAGCAATAATCCATGGCAAACCCCCTTTTCCCGCTTGCACGTTTTTACGACCGGCTCATGCTCAAACGACCGGCAGTTGTGATTCTTTGCCTTCTGGTCGCTTTTGCCTTTCTCGGGTACAAGGCCCGAAACTTCAGACTGGATGCCTCGGCAGAAACACTGCTGCTTAAAACGGACAAGGATTTGCAGTATTCACGGATGATCAAAAAGCGCTATGGGGGCTATGACTATTTATTGGTGACCTACGCGCCCAGAGGTGACCTTTTTTCTGATACGACACTGGCCAATCTTGCGCGCTTGCGCGATGAATTGAAACAGATCCCCAACGTGTCATCCGTGGTGTCGATTCTGGATGCCCCTCTGCTGGAAAGTCCTCCCGTGCCGGCCAAGGAACTGGCCACCCACATCCGCACTTTACAGTCGCCGGACGTAGACCGGAAGCTGGCCCGCATCGAGTTCAAGAACAGCCCGATTTATAAAAATCTACTGGTCAGCCCGGATCTGACCGTCACCGCACTGCAGATCAATCTGCAACCGGACCGGGCCTATGAGCAGGTCAAGGCCCGTCTGGATAAATTGCAGGACAAAAAGGCTGCCGGGCAGCTGAGTGCGGCGGAAATTGCCGAATACCACAAAGTCAGCGCAAGGCTTGCCCATCTCAAAGAGGCAAGAAAAGACAACCGCCATGAAACGATTGTAAAAATCAGGGCGATCATGGACCGCCACCGCGGGGAGGCCAAACTTTTTCTCGGCGGCATCACCATGGTGGCAAACGACATGATCCGGTTTATCAAGAATGACCTCAAAATTTTCGGGATCGGGATCCTTTTCTTTCTGGTGGTCACACTGCGTATCATCTTCAAAAACAAGCGCTGGGTTCTGCTACCCATGTTCTGCTGCGCGTTTTCCGCCATTTCCATGATGGGGCTGCTGGCGATGTTCGACTGGCCGGTGACGGTGATATCCTCTAATTTTATCTCGCTGCAGCTCATCATCACCATGGCGGTGACAATCCACCTCATCGTGCGCTACCGCGATCTTTCCATGAACAATCCGGGGGCGGATCGGCACCAGTTGATCCTCGACACCGTTCACCAGATGGCAACCCCCTGCCTGTATGCCGCCTTGACAACCATTGCCGGTTTCGGGTCACTGCTGCTCTGTGACATTCAGCCGGTCAAGGCCTTTGGATGGATGATGATTGCCGGCATTGTCGTATCTTTGGCCGTAACTTTTCTGCTTTTTCCCGCATGGCTGATGCTGCTTAAGAAAAAAACACCGCCGCTGCGGCGCAAGTCACGCTATTCATTGACTTCATTTCTGGCACGCATTACCGAGACCCATGGCACCGCGATTGTGGCCATCAGCGCGATCGTCTTTATCCTGAGCATTATCGGGATTTGCCGCCTGGTGGTTGAAAACAGCTTTATTGATTATTTCAAAGATACCACCGAAATTCATCAGGGCATGAAAGTCATTGATCAGAAGCTGGGCGGCACGACCCCACTGGATGTCATCGTTGAAATGGCTGCGCCCGAACCCGTTGCGCCCCGGGCTGTCGCCACAACCAAAGAAAATGGCGGGGATGAATTCGACGAATTTGATGAATTCGAGAAAACCGATGATACGGATAAATACTGGTTTACAGCCCACAAAATGCAGCAAGTTGAAAAGATCCATGATTATCTCGACGGTCTGCCGGCAACCGGCAAGGTCATGTCCCTGGCAACGCTGCTTAAAATCGCTGAAAAATTAAACCACAACCAACCGTTGAACAATTTTCAACTGGCCCTGCTGTACAGTGAACTGCCTCCCAGGTTCAAGGACATGCTGCTAAAGCCGTATGTGTCCGTAGCCAACAATCAACTTAGGTATTCCATCCGCATCAAGGATTCCGAAAAATCTTTAAAACGCAATCGATTGTTGAAAAAAATCCGACATGACCTGATTACCGACTTCGGTTTAAAAAAAGAGCACGTTCACCTGGCGGGGCTGATGGTATTGTATAACACTATGCTGCAAAGCCTGTTCGAATCGCAGATCCTGACACTGGGATTTGCCGTGCTGGTGCTGATGGGCATGTTCCTGGTCCTGTTCAAATCTTTAAAACTGTCGCTGATCGCCATTGTGCCCAACCTGCTTGCCATTGCGACGGTGCTGGGATTTATGGGCTGGATGAAAATCCCGCTGGACATGATGACGATCACCATCGCCGCCATCAGCCTCGGCATCGCGGTCGACAACACCATCCATTACATTTACAGGTTCAAGCATGAGTTTGCCGTCGATCCAAATTACATTCACACCGTCCAGCGCTGCCACGGAAGTATCGGTTACGCCCTGTATTACACCTCACTGACGGTGATTACCGGGTTTTCCATCCTGGCCCTGTCGAATTTCATTCCCACGATATATTTCGGCCTGTTGACCGGGCTGGCGATGTTCATGGCCTTAATCGCCGCCCTGACATTGCTGCCGCAGCTGCTGATCATCTTCAAGCCTTTCGGCCCGGAGGGTAATCAGGAAGGGTGAGCCGGTAACGCACAGGCATTCCTTGAGCCCTGGACCCTGAACCGATCCGTTCTTCAACCGCCCAGGTAAGCTTTTTTGACATCCGGATTTTCAAGCAGTTCTTTGGAAGGACCCTCCAGGACCATGTGTCCGTTTTCCAGCACATAGCCCCGGCTGGCAAATTGCAAGGCCAGGCGGGCATTTTGTTCCACCAGCAAAATGGTGGTCCCCTGGGAATTGATTTCCTTTAACGCCTCGAACATGCTCATCATCAACAGGGGTGCCAGTCCCATGGACGGTTCATCCAGCAGCATGACCTTTCGCCCGCTCATGTAAGCGCGGCCTACGGCCAGCATCTGTTGTTCGCCGCCGCTGAGGGTTCCGGATTTCTGGGTCTGGCGTTCTTCCAGGCGCGGAAATATGGAAAATACGCGTTTGATATCCAGCGCGATCTGCTCCCGGTCCCTGCGGGCAAAGGTGGCCAGCATGAGGTTTTCGGTCACCGTCAGGTTTTCAAACAGGCGTCGGCCTTCAGGCACATGAGAAATCCCCAGTTTGCTGACGACCTTGTCCGGCTGGTATTGCAGCAGGTCCTTTCCCTGGAAAGTCATCTTCGTGCCGGCCTCAACAGGGACCATTCGGGAGATGGCTTTCAGGGTGGTGCTCTTGCCGGCCCCATTGGCCCCGATAATGCAAACGATCTCGCCTTCATCGATTTGAAAGTCAAGTCCATGCAAGGCTTTGATGTTGCCGTAGGATACGCGTAATTCATTGACCTCCAGTAACATTATTGCACAACCTCCTTGCCCAGGTACGCATCGATCACTTTGGGGTTGTTTTGAATTTCTTCCGGTGTGCCTTCGGCAATCACCTCGCCGAAAACCAAGGTCTGAATTTTCTGGCAAAGTTCCATGACCACCCGCATGCGGTGTTCGATGAGAAAAATGGCCATGCCCAGCTCCCCGTGGATCTGACGGATGATATCCATCATCTGCAACAACTCTTCGGGGTTCATGCCGGCGGTGGGTTCGTCTAGAAAAAGAACCTTGGGCTCCATGGCCAGGGCTCGGGCCATTTCCACCCGTCGTTGGGCGCCGTACGGCAGGTTCAAAACGATCTGATCGGCAACCTGCTCGACACCCATCATTTTCAGCAAACGCAAGGCGATCTCTTCGCTTTCGGCTTCCTGCTGGTAGCGACGGGCGGTACCGAAAAAAGCCCCGGCCAGGCCGTAGGTCAGCTTGGAGTAGCGGGCCATCTTGACGTGTTCGAGCACCGTCATGTGGCGCCACAGCAACATGTTTTGGAAGGTGCGGCCAATTCCCAACGAAGCGATCACATGCGGTGCACGCCCGTTTAGCTCGGTGCCGTCCAGCATAATTTTACCTTCCGTGGGCTGGTAGATGCCGGTGATCAGGTTGAAAATGGTGGTTTTGCCGGCGCCGTTGGGGCCGATCAGCCCCCGGACCTGGCCGGGCTCAATGGCAAGCTCATAGTTGTGAACAGCCCTCAACCCTCCGAAGTAATGGGTCATTTTTTCAACTCGCAGCAAAGACATGCCTTACCCCTTAGTCTGCCATTTTTTTCGGCTGAACCAGTTTTTTAACGTCGAATTCCTTAAAAGCGATCAGCCCCGTGGGGCGAAAAATCATGACCAGAATCAGCAGCAGCGGGATTATAATCCACTTGTATAGCTCCAGCGGCCGCAAGGCTTCACCCAGCAGGCTGATCCCACAAGCACCCACAATGGATCCATACACCGAGTTCAGTCCGCCGAAATAAACCATGGCCAGCACTTCGGCCAGCTTTTGAATTCCGAAAGTTCCCGGGTTGACATAACGCAGAACATGGGCAAAAAGCCCGCCGGCAACCCCGGCCCAGAAAGCGCCAAACAAAAATGCCAGGATTTTGGTTTTGCGGGTATCGACGGTCATGGCATCGGCAGCCATCTCATTGTCCCGCACCGCGTTCAGCGCCTTTCCCATGGTTGAACGCACAAAATTGTTGATAATCCAGATGCATATTGCGGTGGTGGCGAAAACGACGGGCAGGTTGGCCCAGTCCGGCTGATTGCCCAATCCACGAGGTCCACCGACGACTTCAAGATTTTCGATCAAGCTTTTGACGATAAACATGAATGCCAGGGAAATAATGGCCAGATAATCGCCCCGGGTGCGAAATGACGGGACGGCCACTGCCAGCGCACCCACGGCAGCCACAAGCCCCCCCACCAGCAGGGCAATCGGAAACAGGAAAGGTCCGATGGCCGGCGGCAGCAGGGCGGGGCCGAAAAGCCGGTCATCGGCAAACAGCCACACGGTGAACACCGAGGCACTGTAAGCCCCTAAGGCCATAAAGCCAGGGTGTGAACATGAAAACTCACCCATATACCCGTTGATAATATTCAAACTCAGGGTGAGCATCACGGCAATGAGCATCAATTTAAGCACCAGCACCCGGTAGTCGCTCATCTCCGCCCAGATGTGAAGAACTGCATAAAACAGCAGCAGATGCAGAATAACAGATAAAAACATCTTTAAATCGAGCAGCTTGGCCGCCAGGCGGTTCATGCTTGCAGCCGTCAACCGGGCAACCACGGCAACCGGCAGCAGGTAAATCAGCACAACGTAAAGAACCGCACTGGGAATCAAAAATGGCTTTTTGAGCATGATGACAAAACCGAAAAGCACCGGCACCTTGGGAAGCCCAATTCCACGGGCAAAGGGATTGCCGATAAACTGCTCCAGGGCTACCGCCACTAGGCCACCCAGGAACCAGGCCAGCAGTGGAATGCGGGATGCCGCAACCCGCAACCCGCTCAGCAGCTGTTTTTTATCGATTGACAATTTCTCACTTGTTGCTTCCATTTAACGTCCCTATATGTCGCGTATTTCATCTACCGTCCAGACCGGAAGGTTGCATCGTTGAAAGCTGATGTCACCTTTTCTTCGGGGCTTATCCACCCGGACGGATCTTCGACCTTCACACTGGCGTAATTAGAGTCGCAGTCGCGCGCTGTATGCCTCGCCGAAAAACCCGTGGGGTCTGAAAACCAGGATCAGCAAAACGATGGTGTAAGCAATAAAATCGCGCAGGGTTGAAGGAAAAATCATGGGCACAAACATCTCGATAAATCCCAGCAAAAAACCGGCAAGGGTAGCGCCCACAACCGACCCCCTCCCCCCCAGAATGGCGGCCACAAAGGCCTTCCAGCCGATTAGAATCCCCATGTAAGGGTCCAGCACCGGGTAGGCCACGCCGAACAGAATACCGGCGGCAGCCGCCAGCGCGGATCCCAAGGCGAACGTCAATGCGGCCATTCGGTTCAGCGGCACCCCCATCAGAGGCACGACCGCAAAGTCGAATGCCATGGCCCGCATGGCCATTCCCCAGCGGGTCCGGCGGATAAATTGATGCAAGGCGAACGACAGGGTGATGGAAACCAGCACAATCATGATTTTCTTGTTGGTCACAAACACCCCGCCCAGATCATAGGTGGTCGTTTCGATCAGCGAAGGAAATTTGACCCGCTCAGCACCCAGCAACGCCAGATTGCCGGTTTCCAGAATAATGCCGATCATCAGCCCCGTGATGGCCGCCGATGCCCGGGGGGCATCACGCAGGGGCCGGTAGCCCACCCGCTCAACAATCATGCCCACAAAGGATGTCAGAAACATGGAGATGATAATGGTCAGCACCAGGATCAGCCAACCTGGCAGGGCAAAAGCCCCCATGGCGGCCAGGCTCACCAGGGCCGTCGAAACCCCGAAACCGATATAGGCCCCCACCATGAAGATATCGCCGTGGGCGAAGTTAAACAGCATCAGGATGCTGTATACCATTGAGTATCCCAGTGCGATTAACGCGTAAAAGCTGCCCCACTGCAACGCATTGATCAGGTTCTGAAAAAATACCATGAAACTTCTCCTTGCCTTCTTAAAAAGGCGGGCGCGGAGCATGGGCCCCGGCCCGTCTTTTCGTGCTCATCCGGCTGTTTTCTGGCTCGGGAATGATCTTGCGGGACTCCAGGTTCACCGGCAAAGGCCCCCACATTTCTCAACCGGTTTTACGGGCAGACCGACTTGTAAAATTCGAATTCGCCCTGATCGCTGATACGAACAATAACGGCACATTTGGAAGGATCCCCGTCGGCATTGAAGGTCATCGCGCCGGTGATGCCGTCAAAATCCTTGATGGAAGCCAAGGCGTCCTTGACGCAGGTTCGGTCCTTCTTGATGTCACCGGTGATCGTGCCGCAGTTTTCAATGGCCGTTTGGACGATGCGCATGGAATCCCAGGTCAGCGCAGCCACGTCATCGGGAACATAGCCATGCTCTTTCTTGTAACGATCGATAAATTCCTTGGTTGCACCTTTGGCTCCTGCCGCGGCGTAATGGGTACTGAAAAAGAGCCCATAGCAGTCCTTGCCGCACAGTTTGACGGTTTCCGATGAACCCCAGGAATCACTGCCCACAATGGGTTTGTCCCAGCCCAGCTGATGGGCCTGCTGAACAATCAGCGCCACTTCGTTGTAATACTGGGGGGTAAACAGAAATTCAGCTCCAGAGTTGTTGATCTTCGTCAGCTGGGAGCTAAAATCGGTGTCCTTGGTGGTAAAGCTTTCAAAGGCCACCACGGAGCCGGGTCCGTTCAGATCTTCCCAGGCCGCCTTGAAAAATTCAGCCAGTCCCTTGGGATAGTCACTGGCAACGTCATACAAAACAGCCGCCTTGGTAAATCCGAATTCCCCCTTGACGAACTTGGCCACAACCGGTCCCTGGAACGGATCCAGAAAGCAACCGCGAAAGATATAGGGACGGTCCTTGGTGGTGTTGGGATTGGTGGACCATGGACTGATCATCGGCGTTTGCAGTTCATTGGCCTTGCCACCGGCCGGTACGGCCTGCTTGGACGACTGCGGGCCGACAATGGCCAGCACCTCGTCCTCGGTGATCAGTTTGGTGTTGGCCTTGACAGCCGATTCGGCCTTGGATTCATTGTCTTCAATCACCAGCTCCACCTTGTATTTTTTGTCACCCACCTGAATGCCGCCGGCGGCATTGACATCTGCCAGCCACATCTGGGCGGCAAATTTAGTCCCCTCCCCGACTTTGGGGATATCACCGGTCAGCGGAGCATTGATGCCGATTTTGATGGTTTCGGGCCCCTTGGGACCGCAGGCAAAAAATACCAGGCCCACCGCAAAAATGGATACCATTGCCAGAATAAATACTTTTCTTGTCATAGCCGACCTCCTTTTGTTGTTGGTGTCTTACTTTGTTGCGAGATGAGACTGGAAATTTTCCGCAGAGGCGGAAAAGTTGAAGGGTCCATACCACAGGCATCAACTAATTTCAACCAGTGATCATGGGAAGGACTGATTTGCCGCCGCCAGCCGGCCGGTTTTGATGGAAGCCGTCACACCCTGTTTTATCTAATAAGATATTTTGAAGATTTATTTTGCTGAATTCACCAGAAATCAAATTAATTATTGACAGAATCACCAATATTTTTTTATTTTCAAGCCGTCATCAGTATTTTGACCCCTGAGGCTGAAAAAATGAAAATAGACACAATCAATCTCGGTATTATCAAGCACCTGCGCGACGGACGCAAGTCGTACAAGCAAATCGCCAGGGCCCTGTCGGTTTCCGAAAACACCATTCGCAGCCGGGTCCACAAGTTAAAGGAAGCCGGTATTTTAGAAATCTCCGGGCTGGTGGATCCCGAGGCCATTGAGGGACACCGGGTGGTAATGGTGGGCGTCAAGCTGAAAACCATGAACCTGGTTAAAAAAGGAGAGGAATTCAGCAAGTTAAGAGGGGTGATCTCCGTCAGTGTGGTGACCGGCCGTTTTGACCTTATTCTGGTGGTGCTTTTAAAAACCGGCTTTGGCTTGCTGGAGTTTTACACCAAAGAAGTCTCCCGGATTCAGGACGTTCAGTCTGTGGAAACTTTTGTGGTTTACAAAAGCTACAACTTGAAGGTACCTTATCTGCTGTAAACCAAGGAGCAACTTATTTTGACAATTTACTGCAACTAATCGGAACATGATCCAAATTTTATAAAGGGAGGTCAACCAATGAAGGATGTCAGTGAGCTGAGTTTTCCGGATGATATTCGCTATGCAAAAAGTCACGAGTGGGCCCGGGCCGAGGGAGACACTGTCAAGGTCGGAATCACCGACTATGCCCAGGATCAGCTGGGCGACATTGTTTTTGTAGAGCTTCCCGAGGTCGGTGAAAGTTTCGATAAGGGCGCCGAATTCGGGACGGTGGAATCGGTCAAGGCCGTCTCCGAGTTGTACATGCCTGTGGGCGGAGAAATTGTGGCTGTCAACAGCGCCCTGGAAGATGCTCCCGAACGGGTCAACAACACCCCTTACTCCGAGGGATGGATGCTCGAGGTCAAAGCCCAGAATGCATCCGAACTGGACAGCCTGATGGACATGGAGGCTTACTTGGCATCTTTGAAAGGATGAAACCCATGCGCTATTTACCGCATACCCCTGAAGATATTGACGCCATGCTCAAGGTGGCGGGGGTCGGCTCGTTGGACGACCTGTTTCAAAGCATACCGCCGGACGGCCGCCGCAAAAAACCGTTGCACCTGCCCGAGCCCCTGAGTGAGTGGGAATTAAACGATCACATCGATAAGCTGGGCACCGGGATGGCCGTGGGTCCGAATTACCGGATTTTTATGGGTGCCGGCAGCTATGCGCACCACATCCCGGCGGTTGTGTCCGACCTGCTGGGCCGCTCGGAGTTTGTCACCGCCTACACCCCTTACCAGCCCGAGATGAGCCAGGGAACCCTGCAGGCCATTTTCGAATACCAGACACTGACCTCGCGACTGCTCGGCATGGAAGTGGCCAATGCCTCGCAATATGATGGCGCATCCGCCCTGGCAGAGGCCGTGCTCATGGCCATGCGCATATCCAGGCAAAAAAAACAGGTGGCGGTATCCCGTGCGATTCATCCGCACTATCGCCGGGTGCTGGAAACCTACCTGGCTCCCACTGACTACAAAATCGTGTGGCTGCCCTACCGGCCGGACGGCGTCACCGACCTCGGCGCGCTGGACACGGTAGATGACTTGGCCGCCGTGGCGGTCCAATCCCCCAATTTTTTCGGCTGCATTGAAAACCTGGAGACCGTTGCACAACGGGCCCATGCCAAGCAAGCCCTTTGCATCACGGCCTTCAGCGAGCCGCTGGCCTATGGCCTGATGAAAAATCCCGGCAGCCAGGGCGTTGACATCGCTTGCGGAGAGGGGCAAAGCCTGGGTATCGCACCTTCTTTCGGCGGGCCGGCTTTGGGCATGTTTGCCACCCGCATGAAACACGTGCGCAGCATGCCCGGGCGCATTGTTGGACAAACCGTGGATACAGACGGTCGCAGGGGATTCGTGCTGACGCTGGCCACCCGGGAGCAGCACATCCGCCGGGAAAAGGCCACTTCCAACATCTGCACCAACAACAGCCTGTGTGCGCTGACAGCGGTCATGTACATGGCGACTCTGGGCAAAACGGGCTTTAAGGATCTGGCACGGCTCAACTACGATCGCTGCGAGTATCTCAAGGCGCAGCTGCGCAACGCCGGTTTCGCCCTGCCTTTTGCACAGCCGACTTTCAATGAATTTGTGGTGGACTTCGGCAAGGACTTTGAAAAAACCCATTTGCGCCTGGCGGCCGACAATGTCATCGCCGGCTTGCCCCTTGAAAGATATTATCCTGAACTGGCCGGCCATTATCTGTTGTGTGTGACGGAAATGTTGACCAAAGACGATATTGACCGCTTGGTGGCGGCTGTGAGCTAATTTTTTTTCTGAAAGGCACCGAACATGGATTTAAAACAGCTCGTAGACGCACAGCGTAATCTGATTATCAGCACCCGACGGGATCTGCACCGCATCCCCGAAACGGCTTTCACGGAAAAAAAGACTTCTGCTTATGTAACACAATACTTGCAGCGTGAAGCTTTGGCAGTAAAAACCGGAATCGCCCGCACGGGTGTGGTGGGCCTGATGCAAACGGCCGATCCGGGACCGACCCTGCTGATCCGTTCGGACATGGACGCGTTGCCGGTGGAGGAAAACACGGGCCTGGCGTTTTCCTCTACCCACCCGGGGGCCATGCATGCCTGCGGCCATGACGGCCACATGGCCATGGTGCTTGGTGCGGTTACGGTCCTCAACCAGCTTAAATCCCGCTTGAAAGGCAGCATCAAATTTGTTTTCCAACCGGCCGAAGAAGGCCCCGGCGGGGCAAAACCGATGATCGAAGAAGGAATTCTGGAAAACCCCCCGGTCGATTACGCGGTTGGCTGCCATGTGTGGCCCGAGGGTCCCGAAGGAACCGTGGGCGTTAAAGCCGGGCCGCTGATGGCGGCCATGGATCGTTTCGATATTAAGATCATCGGCAAAGGCGGCCATGGCGCCATGCCCCACTTGTGCGTGGATGCCCTGGAGGTCGCCACTCAGGTCGTCAATGCCTTGCAGCGCATGGTCAGCCGCCACATGAACCCGCTGCGGCCGGCAGTTGTGACCGTTGGCAGTTTGCACGCGGGCACTACCTTTAACGTAATTGCCGGCGAAGCCGAGCTGAGCGGAACGACCCGCACCTTTGACCGCCAAATCTGGAATTCCTGGAAGCAGCGCATGGAAAAAATCATCGCCGGGGTTTGCGAGTCCATGGGGGCCTCCTATGAACTGCAATACAGCCCGGGCTATCCACCGCTGGTCAATGACCCCTCCATGACGGATGTGGTGCGCAAATGCGCTGCAGCGGTGGTGGGCCAAGACAAGGTCATCGATCCCGAACCCACCATGGGCGGTGAGGACATGGCCTTTTTCCTTGAAAAATGCAAGGGTTGCTATTTCTTTCTAGGTGTCGGTCGCGAAGGGTCAGCACCAATTCACAATCCCCGGTTTGACTTCAACGAGGATATCCTGCTGCTGGGGGTGCAGACTTACTGCCGCATCGCCATGGAGTTGCTGGGAGAATAAGTCGCAAGCGAATCTTTCGACCGGGGCAAAGCCCCGGCCATGTCATGGAGGACTCTCAAATTATGAAAGAATATCCAGGTGCCACCGGTTTGATTCTCAACGAGCCGCTGCTGTGGGAAAAAGGCAAACAGGGTCGTTCCGGATTTTCAATGCCCCGGCGCGATGTTGCCCCGCAACCACTGGATGACCGTCTGGCAGGCGACGGTCCGGATTTTCCGCAGCTCAGCGAAATTGATGTCGTACGCCATTACACGCGTTTGTCCCAGTGGAATTTCGGGGTGGACACCGGCATGTATCCGCTGGGATCCTGCACCATGAAGTACAACCCCAAAACCAATGAACGGCAGGCGGCCCAGCCGGGATTTGCCCGCGCCCACCCAATGCTCGACGATGATCTTTGCCAGGGTATCCTACAGCTCATGTATGACCTGGAACAGTTTCTGATTGAAATCACCGGCATGGATGCGGCCACACTTCAGCCGGCGGCCGGTGCCCATGGAGAGCTGACCGGGATGCTGCTTTTTCATGCCTACCACAAAAGCAAAGGGGCTGCGCGTTCAAAAATCATCGTCCCGGATACCGCCCATGGAACCAATCCGGCCAGCGCCGCTTTGTGCGGATACCGCCCGGTTGCGGTCAAGTCCAATGACCAGGGGATTCTAGCTCCCGAAGCGGTGGCCGCGGTGATGGACGAACAAACCGCCGGCATCATGGTGACCAATCCCAACACCCTGGGCCTGTTTGAAGAAAACATTAACAAAATTTCCGCTATCGTCCATGCCAAGGGGGGACTTGTCTATGGTGACGGGGCCAACATGAATGCCGTGATGGGCATCGTGCACATGGGGCAGATCGGCATCGATGTGCTGCATCTGAACCTGCACAAAACCTTTGCGACGCCTCACGGCGGAGGTGGCCCGGGCGCCGGTCCGGTTTGCGTACGCCGTCATCTCGAACCCTTTTTGCCGGTACCGCGGGTGATCAAGCAAAAGGGCCGCTACCGGTTATCGCAAAATTTTAAGCACAGCATCGGCCGGCTGCATGCCTTTTACGGCAACGTGGGGGTGCTGATCAAAGCCTACAGCTATATTCTGAGCATGGGGGCGGAAAACCTGAAAAAAGCCAGTCAGCTGGCCGTACTGAATGCCAATTACATTAAAGAAAAATTGAAAGACACCTTCCACCTGGCCTATGACCGCCCCTGCATGCATGAATGCGTTTTTTCAGATAAACTCCAGCAGCCTTACGAGGTAACCACCCTGGATATGGTCAAGCGCCTGATGGACTATGGGTTTCATCCACCGACAATCTACTTTCCGCTGGTGGTTCCGGGAGCACTCATGATTGAGCCTACAGAGACCGAAGCAAAGGAAGATATCGACCTGTTTATCGATTCGCTGAAGGCCATTGCCGCCGAAGCCAGGGATAACCCGGAGCTTCTGCATGCCGCCCCCGCCCGCTGCCGGCGCAAACGGCTGGATGAAACCACGGCCGCCAGAAAACCCATTTTGACGGGATAAAATGGCAGTCGCCATTTGCCCGGTTTATTGCGCCAGTACCGTCAATGGCGAAGGGGTGAATTGACCGGCGCATGATATTTTCTTCCAACCGGTATGAAAATATTTTTGGGCAGCGTGTCCCCTGTTTGGGACGAAGCGCAATAAGCTGCCAACTTCAATCAGGCCTGTGGCATTCATCCCAAACAGGGGACACTGCGAAAATAAGGTGCTGTGCAGTATCATACCGGTTTCCAGAAAACACCATCCCCGGCCAATTCACGTCGATTTTTAAGGTCCGGTAAGTCTCAAAGTCGTAGCAATGGATCCCCACTGAGCGCCGGTGGGATGTTTTTATCACCGGCCTTGTGCATTTTGGGGAAAAATAAGGTGTACGACTCGAACGACAATAAGAGGAGTTCCTAAAACGAACGACACGCAACGAACCACGGTCAAGCATATTTGTTACACTGTCCACTTGGGCCTGCAAGACTACCGGCAGACCTGGCAGCTGCAGCAGGATCTTGTGACTGCCCGCATCAAGGGGACGATCGACGCGGATATCCTTCTGTTCGTGGAGCACCCGCCTGTTTTCACCCTCGGCCGGCGGGGTGGACGGGAGCATATGCTGGTTTCCGAAAAGTTTCTGAAAACCGCAGGGATTACCATCGTGCACGTCGAACGCGGTGGCGACATCACCTTTCACGGCCCGCAGCAGCTGGTGGTCTATCCCATCTTTGACCTGGAAGCCAGGCGTATCGGGGTGGTCGATTTTGTGCAGACACTGGAAGAGATCATGCTGCGCACGGCCGCCGACTACGGGGTTGCGGCCGGCCGCAACCCCCTCAACCGGGGTATCTGGGTTGGCGGCAGCAAGTTGGGCAGCATCGGTATTGCCCTGCGCAAAGGCATCAGCTTTCATGGCCTGGCCCTCAATGTCAATCTGGACCTGACCCCTTTTGACTGGATCCAGCCTTGCGGATTAAAGGGAGTGGGCATGACGTCCATGAAAAATGAGCTGGGCCGGGACGTGCCGCTGCCCGACGTGCGTCACAGCCTTGAACATTACTTCCAAACTTTATTCGAGTTGGACCTCAGGCCCCTGGCCCCTGCCGATCTTCAGCAGCAGCTGACACCCGCCAGCGAAAAAATCGATTGAAATCCATCCGGTTTGTGTTTAATATCATTAAAATTGTGCTTTGCATAATAAGCAACGGACAACTGACAAAAAAAAACGGACCAACTGCGGTATCAATTTAACATAGACAGGTACCATATGACCACAAAAGTAAATTCCTCAGCCAAGTTGCAAAAACCTCCCTGGCTGAAACGGCGCCTGCCGACCGGGACTGACTTCGAAACTGTCAAGAGCATGATCAGCAAAAACCGGCTGCACACGGTCTGCCAGGAAGCCCAGTGCCCGAATATCTGGGAATGTTTTTCCCATCACACGGCCACTTTTCTGATCATGGGCTCCCGCTGTACCCGCAACTGCCGGTTCTGCTCGATTCCGCTCGGTCCTCTTGAACCGCCGGACGCCAAAGAACCCGAGCGGGTGGCAGAGACCGCCAGAACAATGGGTCTGAAATATGTGGTCGTCACCTCTGTCACCCGGGACGACCTGCCCGACGGCGGTGCGATTTATTTCGCCCGTACCATCGAGGCTCTTCGACTGCAGATACCCGGTGTGCGGGTCGAAGTTCTGATTCCTGACTTCGGCGGCGATGCCCGGGCCCTGGACACCGTGCTGCAGGCCCGGCCCGATGTGCTCAACCACAACATCGAAACCGTTGCACGCCTGTATCCCGAAGTGCGCCCCCAGGCCGACTATCATCGGTCCCTTGAAGTGCTTCGGCGGACCCGCGCATGGGACGGCAACCTGCCCACCAAATCCGGCATCATGCTCGGGTTGGGGGAAGAGAATGCCGAAATCAAAGCTGCGCTGCAGGACCTGCTGGCCGCAGGCTGCCGCATCCTGACGCTGGGACAATACCTGCAGCCGACACGGAAACATTTGCCGGTCAAGCGTTTTGTCCCGCCGGAAGAATTTGACCAGTGGCATCGGACAGCCCTTCAAATGGGGTTTGCCGAAGCCGCCAGCGGACCCTTTGTGCGAAGCTCCTATCATGCGGGTGAATTGTTTCAGAAAGTAAAAAAACAGTATTGCTGAGGACCTGATTTTGGACCTTCCGATTACCTGGGCGGAAATTGATCTCAACGCTTATGCGCATAACATCCAAGAGCTCAAACGTATCACCCGCCCGCCTGCCCGCCTGATGGCAGTGGTAAAAGCCAACGCTTACGGTCATGGCGCTGTTGAAATCTCCCGCCGGGCACTGCAAAACGGAGCCGGCTACCTGGGCGTGGCCCGCATCAACGAAGCCGTAGCCTTGCGAAAAGCCGGGTTAAGCGCCCCCATCCTCATACTCGGCTACAGCCCACCGGCACTTGCCGAAACTCTCACTGAATATGAATTGACCCAGACCGTTTACCATTTCCGGACGGCACAGGCGCTCTCAGACAGGGCGCGGCGCACCGGGCGAAAAATAAAAATTCATATCAAAGTGGACAGCGGCATGGGAAGGCTGGGTTTTGTGCTGCCATCGTCGGATATGGATATCACAAATGAACAATCTGATGATAATTGTCTGAAGCAGATTCTATCCATCGCCCGTCTTGCCGGCCTGCAGGTTGAGGGCATTTTCACTCACTTTGCCACGGCCGACAGTGCTGATAAATCCTATGCCAACCTGCAGCTGGAGCGCTTTTCAGCTTTCATGAACCACCTGACAGCCGCGGGACTACAGATTCCCATCGTCCATGCCGCCAACAGCGCGGCGCTGATCGATATGCCCGGGTCTCACTTCGACATGGTTCGGCCGGGCATCGCCACTTACGGTCTGTATCCTTCCGCAGAAGTCAACAAAAGCACGGTTGATCTCCGGCCGGTCATGGCACTTAAAAGCCGCGTCATCCATCTGAAAAAAGTACCGGCCGGATTTTATGTCAGCTACGGCATCACCCACCGCACCTCCAAACCCACCACCATTGCCACGGTGCCGGTGGGATATGCTGACGGGTACAACCGGCTGCTGTCCTCCCGGGGCCACATGCTGGTACACGGCCAGCGGGTTCCCATTATCGGCCGGGTCTGCATGGATTTAACCATGCTGGACGTGGGCAGGCTATCCGGGGTGGCAATCGAAGACGAGGTGGTGGTATTCGGCCAGCAGGCAGATGCGGCCATCACGGCCGACGAGCTGGCCGCGGAACTGAACACGATCAACTATGAAATCGTCGCAACGATCACCGCCCGGGTGCCCCGTGTCTATATTCATTAGAAGAATAGAACGACGAATTGGAGCTAATCGAAGCTGTGAATTGACCGGCGCCTGGTGTTTTCTGGAAACCGGTATGACACTCAGCGACTCCATATTTTCGCCGTGTCCCCTGTTTGGGATGCATGGCACGGATCTGATTGAAGTTAGCAGTTAATCGGGCTTCGTCCCAAACAGGGGACACGCTGCTGAGAAATCGTTTCATACCGGTTGGAAGAAAATGGCAGGCGACGGCCGATTCACACCTTCGAGAACCTTAAATTTTTCGCGCTGGCAGCTGCACACCGGGAAAACAGCCATGTCATATTTTACAACTACCGACGGATGCATTTTGTTCTACACGTCCTACGGTCTTGAAACCGCAAAACCGGTGGTGGTTTTTTTAAACGGCACCACCCAGAGCACGCTGTACTGGGGAAGCTGTGTGCCCGCCTTTTCAAAAGACTTCGGACTGCTGTTTTATGATGCCCGGGGACAGGGTCAAAGCGATTTAGGCCCCACTGCCCTGACGCTGGATCTGCATGCCGATGACCTGAAAGACCTGCTGGACCATTTAGCAGTTGACAGGGCGCATCTGGTCGGCGTAAGTCATGGCGCCAGAGTGGCAATGAATTTCGCAGCGCGACACCCGGCGATGCTGGATCACCTGGTGATGTGCGCACTGGGGGCTTCAATGGCCGGACGCCCCCGGGCCATCGTGCAGTCATGGCTGAAAATCCTGCAACTGGCCGGCCTGGAGGCCATGGCCTGGGCCGCCCTGCCGGTGGTTTTCGGCCCGACTTTTTTAGACAACCCGCGCGGCATGCTGGACAAAATCGTCAATGCGGTGGTGCGGCGCAATGACCGGCAGGCACTGGCAGCCCAGCTGGAGGCCATCCTGGCCTATCCGCCGCCGGAACGACTGCCGGCGGACTTTGCTCGGCCGGTGCTGGTGCTCTCCGGCGCCCAGGATCTGCTGGTAGACCCGGAAAGTGCCCGGCAGCTGGCGGAGCTTTGCCGAGGGCACTACCGGCTTCTGGACGACACCGGGCACAGCATCCCTGCTGAGGCCCCTGAATTATTTGCAAAATTAGTGCTTGATTTTTTTTAGGAAAGGCAATGGTTCATGAGAGAAATTGTTTTGATCAACATTACCGGCAAGGACAAGCCCGGCCTGACATCCAGCCTGACCAATATTTTAGCCCAGTATGATGTCACGATTCTGGACATCGGCCAGGCGGTGATCCACGATTACCTGTC
>JAOZPY010000133.1:1361-7148 GCA_029932495.1 Desulfobacterales bacterium | reverse complement strand
GCACAAATTAAGCAGCCCGCAGCGGCTTGATGCGTTCAATCTCATCCCGGCTTTCATTTTGGGCTTTCCAAAGATCCACAGCGCGCTGCGCATTTAACCAGAACTCCGGCGTGTTGCCAAACAATCTGGACAACCGCAAAGCCATGGGCGGGGATACTGCACGGCGTTCCCGCAATAACTCATTGACTGTTTGCCGGGAAACGCCGAGCTTTTTTGCAAGGCCGGATGTCGTAAGATTATAATCCGGCATGAAATCCTCTCGCAGCATCTCTCCCGGATGAGTCGGTGCAATTTCACGTCGTTTAATATTTTTAATGCTCATTGTCGCTCCTCAGTGATAATCTGTTATTTCGACTTCATATGCCTCACCATCAACAAATTTGAAACATATCCGCCACTGATCATTGATTGATATAGAGTATTGCCCTTTTCGATATCCTTTGAGGGCGTGGAGCCGGTTGCGCGGCGGCACTTTTAAATCGTCCAGGCTGTTTGCCAAATCGATGTATTCCAGTCTCCGAATGGCTCTTTTAATGAGATCGGGGGCAATACGTTTCGATTTGCCTTTGACATAAACCTGCTGAGTATGTTTATCCGCAAAGGTTTTGGTCATCGCTTAAAATGTAATTCGTCACGTGACAGATGTCAAGAAAAAACCGCGGCATGAATAGAAAATGAATATGCCTTTTGGGGCACCTATTAGAACAAAAAAAGCACCCACGAATATCTCGCAGGTGCTTGAATTTATGGTGCCGAGGGACAGAATCGAACTGCCGACACGGGGATTTTCAGTTCAAAATCCGCAAAATTCGAAAATACCGTAATTACAACAACTTGATTCTATTCCAATTTTTCAACTTACTTTTGGTTTCGTTTGGAACTGTTTGGAAATGTTTGACCTTGACGAGCACAATTTGGGCACAATTCACAGGAATCAATGTGGAGCTTCCTTTTTAATGATTCGATAGGTTTCTTCATATATATTTTTGCGCGGCCCGATCGCTACAATATCAATGATTTTTTTTGAGGATAGGCGATAAATGATCCTGAATCTGCTGATTCGGTAACTCCTTAACCCCTCCAGTTCATCCTTGAGAGACTTACCAGACTCCGGTTCAGTCACGATTTGCCGCAGCCCAGCCCTGAGCTTTCTTTTCAGCTGCGGATGACAGCCTCTGATTAAAGCTACGACTTCATCAGGGACCCTGAGCTTTTTTTGAGATGGATTTTTCGGCACCACTATTTAATCGAACAGCTCCTCTAAAGTATATACACTGGTTTTTTTCTTTAATGCAGAAATACCTTTTTTTATCTCTTCCATCAAATCTGCATCATATTTGATGGCTATTGTCTCCCTCCAGCCTTCAAATTCATCGGGGCTTACCAAAACCGCAGCCGGTCGCCCATTTTTCGTAATAACAACCTCTGTATCGGTTGACTGAACTTTCTTAATCAGTTCGCTCAGTTTAATTTTTGCTTCGGACAAAGACAAAGTTTCCATAATAAGACCTCAATTATAGTTAACTAATATTCTAGTCATAATCTACTATAATATTTTGAACCTGTCAAGAAAATAAAAAAAGAAAAGCCCCGGCAAAATTGCCAGGGCTTTCTATACTTGGTGCCGAGGGACAGAATCGAACTGCCGACACGGGGATTTTCAGTTCAAAATCCGCAAAATTCGAAAATACCGTAATTACAACAACTTGATTCTATTCCAATTTTTCAACTTACTTTTGGTTTCGTTTGGAACTGTTTGGAAATGTTTGACCTTGACGGGCACAATTTGGGCACATGCTATGTTTTTTCGCGCCTATCTGCATTACAAAAGATATGGAGCTGTTGCAAAGTATCACGTTAATTCCCGTCGGTGATAACCCCGATTGCAAGTTCAAACCCCTGCTTCTTAAATGACCAGTTTTTCTCCTTTTGCAGCTTTTTCGAGCCGCTGGTCAAAAGTAAGAAACGTTAACTCGGGGAACTCTTTGCGCAATGTTATGGCGTTGGCAAGGTGCCACAAATCCGCCCCCCGCAATGGCCATTTGGCAGATAGAACACGGACGCTTTCCAATTCGGGCCAAGTGTATATTCGACGCCAAGGTCCATGGTCCAAAACTTCAAAAGCCGCCTTTACCAAGGTGTCCACCAGTATGTGTTCCCTCTTCATTCTTGCAATCACTGCACTGACTTCAGCATACCCCAAGGTGGAAATAAAATGAAGGCCCTTTGCGTCGCCCCACCTTTTTGCAGTATTGCTATGGATATCCTCGAAGAGGGCGGATAGGATCGCTGAAGAATCCCAGTAGATCACGCGAGGACTATTGATCATTTTTTCTATCTTCCTGGAGGAATTTTTGTGCAATATTGTCAGCGACGGGGATTGGCGATGGAATTTTTTTTAAATGTTTCGCAGATGCCTTATTCAGCAACCCCTGATCTTCCAATATCTTGATTCGCTCCTCCAAGGGCAAATCCTGATTTTGAACGGGGACAATTTTTCCGACCGGTCGCCCGCGATGCGTTATAATGACCTCGCTGCCTTTTTGCACCATTTTAATGTACTTGCTAAGGTGCATTTTGGCATCTCGGATGCCGACACTTGCTGATTGCATGATAAACCTCTTTATGTGGTCATATTGGTTATATTAAAATGTGGTCATACTAACCACTTAAATACAATTTGTCAATAGATTAAGTGGATATAGAATTCGCCTTCTTATTTGCCGGCAGCCGCACTTTTCGCAGCTCCATAGGCAGGGGGAGTTAAAATCCCCCGGTCTCCACCTCATTTTAACGTGATATCAGCAACTTAAATTGTCGCCTAATCGAAACTGTGCCCATTTCTGTGCCTAATAACAACAAAAAAAACACCCACGAATATCTCGCAGGTGCTTGAATTTATGGTGCCGAGGGACAGAATCGAACTGCCGACACGGGGATTTTCAGTCCCCTGCTCTACCGACTGAGCTACCTCGGCGGATGGCACATGGTCACAATTTTTTAAAACAACCGTTTGTTATTCCAGCTCCTGGGCTTTGTCAAGATTTTTTTGCCCATGTCCCCATAAAGATATTGGATCAGGCTGCAGGCAGCGATGGTGGCAGTTTCTGCTCTCAAAATACGGGGCCCCAGACTGGCCACCGTAAACCCACCATCCCGGGCCTGCTTAATTTCTGTTGTGCTGAATCCACCCTCGGGCCCCAGCATCAAAATAAGTTTTTCAGGCGGATCCGGCGCCTCGGTGGAAACCTGTGCATCCAAGGTGGTGGCGGCCTCTTCCCAGAAAACGATTTTCAAATCGCAATCCCGGGCATACTCCAGAACGTCATCAAAACCCATAGGCTCTGCGATCTGCGGCAGGTCGTTTCGCCGGCACTGTTTAAGGGCCTCGATGGCGATGCGTTGCCACCTGCTGCAGCGGGCCGCCAAGCGTTTTTTTTCAGGCCGGGCGATGGAACGTCGGGAAAAAAACGGGACCCAGCCGGCAATCCCCAACTCACAAAGCCGGCGCAGCAGCTCATCCATCTTTTTTTCCTTTAAAAACGCCTGGGCCACAAAAATCTTCACTGGAGATGTGGCCGGTGCTTTGAATCTGCGCAAAATCTCGACATCGACGCGCTGGGCCGAAACGCTCTGGATAACCGCCTCATACTCAAAACCGGTTCCGTCATAAAGGCCAATATGATCGCCGGATTTTAAGCGCAACACATTTTTTATATGTCGCACCTGGGAACCATCCAGTGACACCCTTGCTTTTTGCCCGCCGGGCGGGTCAATGTAAAAATATCGCATACTTTCCTGTTTATAATCCCAAACCAAATCCTGCAATTCTTTTTTCAAACCAGGATAAAATTGCCGATATCCAATTGGTTGATCCTGTTTTCAGAGCCCATGTGCAAAAAAATCCAACCGGAACCCATCACCCCGAATTATAGAGCTTCCCGGTATGAAAAATAGTAACTTTATTTCGTCCACAAACTCTTTGGTAAGCCGCACAAAATGCACCCACAGACGGGTACAAAGCATTTCTTGACAGTCTTGCCAGTGTATGATAATTTTTTTAAGGATACTAATAATTTGACAATATCCAGCAATAATCAAGGGTCCTTTTCCGGGCCCGGTGGTGGTAAAAATGAGTGATAAAAAAAGTCCCCATCAAGATTTTGTCAATGACGGATCTTCCGATGACGATGTGATCATCGAACTGACCGATGAGGTCGCACCGCAGACCGAAAAACACCGCGAAATACCTCCAGATGAAAGTCCGACCCTGAAATTAGACAGAGAATTAGAGGACTCAGAGGCAGAAGACAGCCATGGGCCAAGCATGGACGGCTCTCCGATGGAAGTTGATAACGGAATTGACGAGGATGAAATCATTGCGTCTGCTATCGAAGAATCCCTGGGACCGAACGAAAAAGACACGCTCAGCCTATCCGAGGAAATCGAGCCTTTTTCAGACGACGCTGAGCCGATTCTGAGACTGGATGAAGAGCCGGATGATACCGCCAGCGACCGCTTTGACTCCGGGGGAGAAACCGCCCTGGAAATGGAAAATGATCTGCCGACACTGGACGTTGAGGAAGAAATTGACTTGGAATTCGAAGGAGATGAAACTGATGCGGATCTGTTCGCCGTGGGAGACCAGCAACCCCTGGAATTTGATCCTGTCGAGGACCTGCCGGATCTGGCCAGCCAGATAGAGATTGATCTGGACGACGATGACGAGGAGCAAAACGGGGGGCTGACTGGGGCTGATGATCGGCAACCTGATTCCGATGAGGATATGCCGGCACCCCTGGTTGAAGACAGCCTCACCGATGAACAAATCCGCGAAGAGCAGATACAGACTGCGGATGACTTCGATTTTGCGGATGATCAGGCAGACGAATTTGAGCCTGCTATTGAAGAACCGGATGATGACGTCTCCCGCAAGGATACACTCCAGGAACATCTGAACCTGCTGGAAACGACACCGGAAGAAACCCTTGAATTTGAACCCGATGAAAACGCGTCCCCGCTGGATGACGATTTTGAGTTTGAAAACGATGATGAAAATGAAAATACGGTCATCCCCCTGAATGGGCTTGTGGATGCAGAGGCGCAGCCAGATGATGATATCACTGAAATTACTGAATTTGATGAATATTTTCCGGCAGATGATGCCCCCCCCTCAGAGGCTGCCGAAGTCCTGGGACTGTCTGATGAGCAGGAAGATGATTTTATTGAACTGATTGACGTGGAAGAAGATTCAACTGTCGGTGAGGAAGAAGTCATCAATTTTGGCGACCCGCAAACAGAATCCGTGGATGACGACATCAATCGCTTTTTCAGCGAGGCCATTGAGGAAGAAGCCGCTTTCGGAAAAAACACCTCCGGACCTCTGGGTGAGCTGTCTGACAATGCAATTAATGAAGACATCGTCTCAAGGGATCCTATGAAAATTCTGGAAACAGAAAGCACCGAATTTCCGGCAACCGATCGCGCCGAAGATGCCATGTCGCATGCCAGCCCGCTTTCTGATGCGGCGAAAGAGCCAGATACGTTTATACCGCAATCCTCTGCGTCAGAGCCCGCGGCAGCCTCGCTTCCCATCGAGCAGTCTGCAGATGACAGCAACCAGCCGGAGTCACCGACTGGTGATGCGGCTGCGCCACCTTTGCCGGCAAACCTTGCGCCAGATCAGATCGAAACAGCCATTGAACGTGTCATTGATGAAAAATTTTCCAACCGCATCGAAAGCATCATTTACGACGTTATTGAAAAAGCGGTAACCCGGGAAATCAC
>JAOZPY010000133.1:0-1261 GCA_029932495.1 Desulfobacterales bacterium | reverse complement strand
ACCGGGATATGAAGGAGCATTTGTTATATGACTTTCAAGTTGCTTGACAAAAGTTATGAACCCCACGAGGTTGAAAAGCGCTGGTATGCCTACTGGGAAGAAAACCAGCTTTTTGCCGCTAAAGAGCAAAACGGTCGAAAAAGCTATTCCATCGTGATCCCGCCGCCTAACGTGACGGGCGTGCTGCACATGGGACACGCTTTGAACAACACCCTGCAGGATATCCTCTGTCGCTACCACCGACTGCAGGGCGACAACGTTTTGTGGATGCCGGGCACCGACCACGCTGGAATCGCCACCCAGAACGTAGTGGAAAAAAAACTGGCCGCCGAGGGGACCGATCGACACCAGTTGGGCCGCGAAAAGTTCATTGAAGCCGTCTGGCAGTGGCGCGAAAAATATGGCAGCGCCATCATTAACCAGCTCAAGCGTCTCGGGGCTTCCTGCGATTGGCAGCGGGAGCGCTTCACCATGGATGAGGGGCTGTCCCGGGCGGTGCGCAAGGTGTTTGTCCAGCTTTACCGGGAAGGACTTATCTACCGCGGAAATTATATCATCAACTGGTGTCATCGCTGTCATACGGCGCTGGCGGACCTGGAGGTGGAACACGAAGAACATGACGGGCATCTGTATCATATCCGCTATCCGTTTGCCGATGGTTCCGGCGACATCGTGGTAGCCACCACCCGGCCGGAAACCATGCTGGGAGACACCGCGGTGGCCGTCAACCCTGATGATGAACGCTACCAAGCCATCGGCGCTGATGCGGTCATCCTGCCGCTGATGAATCGTAAAATTCCCATCATTAAAGACAACTATGTGGACATGTCTTTCGGAACCGGGGGCTTGAAGGTAACGCCGGCCCATGACCCCAATGATTTTGAGATTGGTGCCCGCCATAACCTGCCCAGCATAAAAGTCATCGGCGATGACGGTAATATGACCGCCGAAGCCGGCCGCTTCCAGGGTCTGGACCGCTTTGAATGCCGCCAGGCAGTGGTCGAAGAACTCGAAAAACAGGGACTGCTGGTCAAGGTTGAAGCATACCGGCACAGCATCGGCCACTGCTACCGTTGTCACACCGTGGTGGAGCCCAACCTTTCCAAACAGTGGTTTGTACGCGTCAAGCCCCTGGCCGAAGCTGCCATCGCTGCGGTGCAAAGCGGCCGCACAAAAATCATACCGGAAATGTGGACCAACACTTATTATGACTGGATGAACAACATCCGGGACTGGTGCGTATCGCGCCAGATCTGGTGGG
>JAOZPY010000132.1 GCA_029932495.1 Desulfobacterales bacterium | reverse complement strand
ACCCGCAAAACCCCCGTTAAAGAGGCTTTTATCTCCAAAGACCACGGTCTTGATGCAGACGCCCATGCCGGCAAGTGGCATCGGCAGGTCAGCTTCTTATCTTCTGAAGCCATCGAGAGTGCCCGACAAAAGGGCCTGGATGTGACTTTCGGTGATTTTGCGGAAAACATCGCCACCACCGGCATTGACTGGAAAACCCTGCCGCTCGGCACCCGGGTTCGGCTGGGAGACTCTGCGGTGGTTGAAATCACCCAGATCGGAAAAGAATGCCACAACAAGTGCGCTATTTACTATCAGGCCGGCGACTGTATCATGCCCCGGGAAGGGGTTTTTGCCCGGGTTTTGCAGGCAGGCAGGATTCGCTGCGGGGATGGCATTGAAATCATCTCTTCCTGACATCCCATCCCCTGCAGCCTGCATCCGCCGGGCATGGCTTTTCATCAGGTATCCATTTTAAAAGCTTTCATCATGAAACTGCTGCCGATCATGTTGGCACCGTGAAACACGGCATCGAAAATGTCCCGGTCGGTCCATCCCAGTTCACGTAAGGCATCCACCTCTTCGCCGGTGATATCGTCGGGAGTGTCAAGGGCCTTGAGCACGAAAAGCAGCATGGCCCGTTCGCGCTCTTCAAGGGGGGCGGTCTGCGGATCAGCGACCATCTGTTCCAGTTGCGCGTCCTGCATTCCCTGCATTTTCAGAAAATTCATATTGAAGTTCGTACAGAACTTAAAGTTATACCGCCTGGCCACCATGAAGCGGATGGAGGTCAGGAGGGCAAAACCCAGGCTGGGATGTTTCATGTAGTAATCCAGCATCTCAGACTGCAGCCGGATCAACTCCGGGCTGACACTCACCATCTCCAACGGTTTGGGCACAGGTATGCCGCTTTTAACGAAAAAAGCATACGCGTTTTCAACCTCTCCCCGGGCATCTTCCGGTGCTACGGTTTTCAAAAGGGTCATGTGATCTACCTCCTTGGACAGTTTGTAGTTGTTTGCACCTTGCCCCGTGCTTCTAACAAGAGCCGGCCCGGAATTCAAGACGTATTCGGGCAGCTGCCCGCTAAAACTTGAATCCGGCGCAATCGGCGTTATGTTGTATTTCAGATTGTGCGCCGAGCGCACAATTGGCCGTCATTCATTGTTTGGGGCCCGCGGGGCCGGCAAAGCATTGCGGATCGAATTTATGTTGCCATGATCCGTGAGTTTATAAAAACCAGGCAGGATTTTTATGCAGACATTCATCGGTTTCAAGCAGGCCCTGGATCTGACCCTGTCAAACGTCACGGCCGGGCAAACGCAGATTCTACCCCTGCAGCGCCTGGCCGGAAAAATTTTGGCCTCAGATCTGACCGCCCGGGTCGATTGCCCTTCCATCAGTTCCTCGCGCAAAGATGGCTATGCGGTTGTCTCCACAGACCTGACTGCCGCCGATGAGCGCCATCCCGTCAGGTTAACGCTGGTGGGCAGCGTGGTCGCCGGTGATCCTCCCGGCATGACAATCAAAAGCGGGCAAACCGCGCGAATCACCACCGGTGCCCCCCTGCCGGAAGGCGCTGATGCGGTTTTGTCTGAAGAGTTCTGCCGGTGCAACGAAAAGCAGGTACTGGCGTTTAATACCGCCAAAGCCGGCCGCAACCTTACCCGACGGGGCCGGGATGTCCGGCACGGCGAGACCATTGCCGTCAAAGGCTGGAAACTGAACCCGGCAAAAGTAGGATTGCTGGCGGCCGCCGGCTTCGACTCGGCACCAGTTTACCGTCCGCCGCGGGTGACGGTAATCGCCACCGGGGACGAGGTGGTTCTGCCCGGCGTCCCCCTGACCCCGGGCAAACTGTATGCCAGCAACCTGGTTCAAATCTGCGCCTGGCTTACGTCCGTCGGACTGGAGTACAAAACGCAACTGGTGCCGGATCAGCCGCAAGCCCTGCAAAAAGCCGTCAGCGAAAATTTGCCCGCTACGGACGTGTTTTTGACCAGCGGCGGCGCCTGGGGCAGCGAGCGCGACCTGATTTTAAAGGTTCTCGAAAATATGGACTGGCAGGGCATTTACCACCGGGTGCGCATGGGACCCGGAAAACCGGTGGCCTTTGGTCTGCTGGAGCAAAAGCCTTTTTTCTGTCTGCCGGGAGGCCCGGCTTCCATGGAAATGGCCTTCCTGCAGCTGGCACTTCCCGCCCTGCTGAAAATGCAGGGGGGCCATCCGGTCTTTTTCCCGACGGCATCCGCCCGTCTGGTTACGGACGTCCAAGGCAAAAAGGGCTGGACCGATTTCGTGCACGCCCGCCTTGAAAACCGCGACAGACAACTGCTGGTACACCCGGCACGGCTTGAAAGCACCTTACAGTCCATGGCCCTCAAAGAAGCGTTGATCACCATTGCGGAGGATCATGCAAAAATAAGCGCCGGACAATACATCGAAATCCAGCTGCTGACTTCTCCCGCCTGCTTTCCTCCCTGATTTTTTTACCCCCTCAATTAAACTGTAATTTAAACGCTGAGCGGTGGCCATAAATTGTCATCAGAGCGTTACCAGAGCGTTACCATCCAACGAGGTAACGCCCCGCCTGTTGACCGGCGACCGCTTTCCGCTGCGGCCGTTGCTGTTGATCTTCGGACAGTAAACCCTCAAATACCGTGGTTCTAAGCAGCAACAGCACTCTCAATGATTGCTTCCCCTCTATAAGTTAAATGCAATGGCACCAATCCTGCATTAAATCTAGCAAATCGCCATATCGGTTTCAACAATCAGATGAGGGAGGAAAAACAGGATGGAAGAACCGCGGGAAATAAAAACAATACTGTGGCCGAACGACCTGTCAAAGTGCTCGGAAGAGGCCATGCCCTATGTCAGGTCCCTGGCAAAAAAATACGGTGCGCTCGTACACGTGCTGTATGTGGCCGAAGATCTCACCGCCCATGACTCCTGGTATGGAGACTTTGACCCGTCACATGCTGAAAAAATCATGCAGTGGGAGCACAAAAAGGCGCTGGAACGTCAGCAGGAACTGTGTCAGAAATATCTGGCGGATTGTGCAAAATATCAAAAACACATTGTTGTCGGCAATCCGGTGCAGGAAATACTCAAATTTATTGACGCCCAAAAGGTAGACATGGTGGTGATGTGTAAAAAGGGCAAAACCGGCGGCTTCGATATGGGAAGTGTCGCTCAGAAAGTTGTCGCCGGCTCTCCGGTGCCGGTCGTCGTCACTTCGGACAGCCCCGTCTAGTTGAACCGCCCGGCCGCCTTTTTATCATGGCGGCTTTTGCGCCGGTCCACAAAATGCCGGTCAGGCTGAAACGCGCAACGGGGGCGGCTGAATACCGGCGGCCGGTGAAAATGGCCCGGGCGCACAGAATACCGCTTTTTACGGCCGGCCCGATTCCTTCCCCCATGTCAAAAGTCGCCAGCCCGGCCGCATCGCCGACAATATACGCCCGGCCCCGCTGGGCATTTTTCAGCGGTTGCCGGAGGTAATAATTGTATCCCCGCGGCCGAAAGGTGTGCCCCTGCACCAGGGACCGTTCGGCCAGTTTTTGCGTAAAATAATCCCACTGGCGCCGGATCGTTGTCCGTCGGTTTTTAAGCGCTGAAAATTTTGCTCCGATGCCCACGTTCAGATATCCATCCGCCTTGGGAACATACCAGGCATAGCCGGGCAGGTTGTTTTCAAAAAACCAAAGATGGCAATCGTTCCGGCGCCGGTCATATTTGAATTCTTCTTCGACGGTGGTGATCAGCCGCTGTGTTTTTCTGGGGTGATCCTCTTTGAAAAAAGTCCGGTATACCGGGCAATGGGTGCCCCCCGCCCCTACCAGGTAACGGCTGCGATAAGCCTCATCAATAATATAAGTGTCGTTTTCCTGGCGGATCTGCTGCACCGTGTGCCGGTGCACGGGCACCCGTGCTCTTTTCAGCAGCCAGTGATCAAACTGAATGCGGCGGATGGAAAACTGGCGGGTGGCAACCCGCAGGGTGCGGCCATAAACATGAAAATGAAGCCGTGGGAAGCTCAGCAGACCGTGAGGGTAATCTTCTTTTTGCAGCTGCAGATCTTTCAGCACCCCGGGGGTGATCCAGCCCGCGCAGAGCTTGGAACGGGGAAAATCCTTTTTGTCAAGCACAAGCGCGGACATGCCGTTCTGGTTCAACTTCCAGGCGCAGGCGGCCCCTGCCGGCCCACCGCCCACAATGATGACTTGCGCTTCAATCATTGGGTTTTCCCGTCAGCTGATCCGGCAGTGCGGGCAATCCCGGCCGGGGCGGGTCATCACGATCTGCCATAATTGATTGTCCCGGGCACGAAACGCCCCGGCACAGCTTAACAGGTAATAACGGAACATCCGGTAAAACCGCTCGCTGTATTTATGTCTGAGCTCAGGCCAGGCGGCCTCAAAATTGGCATGCCAGGCCATCAGGGTTTTGTCATAATGCTGGCCAAAATTGTGCCAGTCCTCCATCACAAACAACCCTTCCATGGCCCGTGCAATCTGGGCAATGGAAGGCAGCATGCCGTTGGGGAAAATGTACTTCGCGATCCACGGATCGGTTGTCCAACCACTGACATTGCGACCGATGGTGTGGACAAAGGCGATGCCGTCGTCTTTCAGGCATTGATCGACTTTCTGCATGTAAGTGCGATAATTTTTGCGGCCGACATGCTCCAGGATGCCAATGGAGATGACACGGTCAAATTTTCCGCTAACTTCGCGATAATCCTTGAGCTCAAGCTGCACGGGAAGCCCCGCGCACAGTTGCCGGCCCAGCTCCACCTGCTGCCGCGAAACCGTTACTCCGGTCACCCGGGCACCGTATTTTTCCGCCGCGTAGCGTGCAAAAGAACCGAATCCGCATCCCAAGTCCAAAACGGTCATCTCGGGCTGCAACTCGACTTTGCGGCACACAAGCTCCAGCTTGGCTTCCTGGGCCGCATCCAGGTCGTCTGCCTCCGCCCAGTAGCCGCAGGTGTATAGCATTCTTTTGTCCAGCATGGCGCGGTAAAGATCGTTGCCCAGATCGTAGTGCTCTTCACCCACCTGAAAGGCGCGGCTGACCTTTTGAAGGTTAAACATTTTGGCCTTGAGCACGTGCCACGCCAGTTGAAAATTGACGCGCAGCCGGGCATTCAGATCGGCCCGCAAAATCCTGTCAAAAAATTGGTCCAGGGCCTCACAATCCCACCACCCGTCCATATAGGACTCGCCCAGGGCCAGGGAGCCGCCGCTTAACAGCCGCCTGTATAAATCACTGTTGTGGACCTGGATGTCCCAGGGGTTATTCCCGTTGATGCCAATGCCGGCCAATTTCAGCAAGTGTTGAACCGTTGTCTGATCGCTTGTTTGTGCCATGGTGATATCCAGCTGTATTTGTAAAAGATGTGTCCCCATCGTTTCAGGGTGACATGGCCCATGTACTTGAAATATAAAAGGCGCACGGCATTGTCAATGCTGATCTGAAGTGTTTTTTTAAGTATGATTAAAGGTCTAAATTTGTTAAACTGGAGCTGTCACCAGAACTGCGGATCGGCAATTTTTTGCGGTTTGAACAACAGGGGAGAAATTTGACCATCATGAAACTAAACAGCGCACTTTATGACCTGTTCATCCACCAGGCGCAGCAAACAACCATTGAAATCCTGAGTCTTGGGCTCGGCTACACGGCCGCTGTCACGACCCATGGCGGCATCGGGATGGCTTACACCTATTTTGACAACAAAAAGGCCTGCATGATCCTGAACAAGTATACCGACTACGAGGGCCGGCCGGCTGCGGAACTGCTGGAAAAAATAAAAAGCGCTAACACCATTGAGCGCAGCATGGCCCTAGCCCTGATCAACGCCCTCAACCACCAGCGGGCGCTGGGCTTTCCCGAGGACCGCCACAACCGCATCCTGTTTGAAGAATTTCACATCAATGCCGGCACCCGGGTAGCCATGGTGGGATATTTTGGCCCCCTGGTAAAAGCCCTTGAAGAAAAAAAGGCGGCTGTTGAAATCCTGGATGCTTCCCGCCACCTGGGAAATGAAAGCTCTTTTTATGACAAACTCGGCCGCTGGGCGGACGTTTTAATTCTTACATCCACCTCGATTCTGAACAACACGACCGAGGCCATCCTGTCCCATGTGCATCAAAAGGTCAAAACGGTGATGCTCGGCCCCAGCACTCCCATGGTGGCCGAAGCTTTTTCTCATCTGCCGGTGCACATGCTGGCCGGTACCGTTCCCACCGACAAAGAAAATTTATTAAAGGGAGTTCGCCACGGCATGGGCACGCCCGTTCTACAAAAGTTTGGCCGTAAGGCTTTTATCCGCCTGTAAGGCTGGCCGCTCTTGCCCCGCTGCGGGCTGAAACCCGAACAAGGCATCAATGGCATCCAGCCAGCGCGGATAGATTATCTTGTCGGCTTTTTCCAGCCGCCACGGCATGTCGGCCGCTATATAATTGCTTTCGATGGCCAATTGCTGCAACTCTTTGATCAATTGATGGACCTTGACCGTCTGGCTGCAACCCTCGGTGCAGCGTCGGCATTGAAGGCAAAGCCAGATGGAGGGAGAACTCAGCAGTTCCTGGGTCAATCCAAGCACAGCCGTCCGCACAATGGTCCGTGGATCGAAAACAGCCCGATCTCCGGTGATCGGGCACACGCTGCTGCACTCGCCGCAGGTAAAACAGAGTGATCCGTCGGTTTGGGCGAGCGTGCGCTTGAAAGCGGCGCCCCCCTGGAAGAGATCCTTGGCAGGGATAAGCTGCTCGGATTCAGGCACCGTTTGATCAAGCCATTGAGACCACTGATGATCACTGATCGGTTTCAGGTCCCCATGCTGGCAAATGGCAGCTGCCTGCCAGCGCACCCGTTGAAAGGCGGCAAACAGTTGATGGTATTGATCGACCTGCTGCTGGGTGACCACACCCAAGCGCAGCGCCTCGGCCCGGGCAAAAGCAATGACCTTATCGGGCTGCACCCCGTTGGGGCAAATTTGACTGCAGCGTCGACAGCTCTGGCAATACCAGATCTCGGGCATCTGAATTAATTCTTCTATCAAGCCCAAGTTGGTCATACGTAAAATCTTTTGAGGCCACAGCCGGCCGGTGGCCCGATTAACCGGGCACTCAAAATCACATGAACTACAGGTCCAACACAGACTGCAGTCTGCTTGGATAGCGTTTTTAACGTACTTTTTCAGATTCGGATTGGGTTCTATTGGATTCAT
>JAOZPY010000131.1 GCA_029932495.1 Desulfobacterales bacterium | reverse complement strand
CGAGCGATAAAAATGTCCCTCCGGCACAGCGCTTAGCGCGCCCTTATTGGTATGGGAGCGTCCTTTTTCACTATGCAACGCTGAGGCTATCCAGGTTCAATGCCCTTGGCGCTGATGCCTTTGATGTAAAATTCCCTGTCGTTTAAAAAGCTGAGGAAAATTACGAGAAAGGCCACCGAGGCTTCCATCATCAGGGGTTTGTTCTGGTATAGAATATCCAGCTGCGGGCCGCGGACTTTACTGGATACCGGCCCGAAGTAAGTGGAAAAAAGACCGTCCAGCAACTGCTCGCCGTCCGGGCGGGTGACCAGGTCCGTGCGCCCGCTGTAACAGTATTGCATGGCCTCCAGCAGCAGCCGGCGCTGGGCGCCAACTTCGTTGAGGTGATAGCCCGCCAGGTGGATCAAGGTGCGCTGGGCTTCTTTCAGACTGGCCTCCGCAACGGTGTCGCATAGGGATCCGATCTGGCGGCGGTCGGCCGGTGGTGTGTGCTGTCGGATCAGTGAGAGCAGTACGGCATTTTTGAAAAGCTGGTACAGCCGGCGGGCCCCATTGATAGCGGTTGCCTGGGAATGTTCGGCTTTCGGCCGGTAGCCCGGATAGTTGTTGACAAATAGAATCTGGAAAATGGTTTTGAAAAAGTCAAGGTCGGCCAGTGGATCTTCAAGATCAATGCGCATATCCAGGGTGTTGTCCAGGCGATCGGCCAGTTTGACTTCCACCAGTTCAGGCGCGTTGCGCGCGTTGTCCAGCAACCGGGCGATGTAGCGGTAGTAAGATTCACCGGCGACACGCGTCAGGCACAACAGGTTGGCCGTCAGCCGGGATTCGTCATCCGGCTCCAGTCGTTCCAGCAGGCTGTAGAGTTGGCTTTCCATGGTTTTCCAGGTCAGGGTGTCGAACTGCCCGGGTTCGATGTCTTCGAGGATATCATGAAACAGTATGCTGAGTACATCCACCAGACTGGCGGTGTCCACCGAGCGGGTGAAAAGCGCCGCGGCCCGCAGGGGGTGCAGCACGGCCATGGGTCCCAGGCGCCGCCGTTTTTGCCGGTAGGCGGCAAACAGATACCCCAGCGCTTCCATCAACACCCCTTTTTGTTCCCGGTCCTTCTGGTCGTCGGCATCCAGCCGCCTGCCGGCAAGAATGTACATCAGCACATTGTACCGGTTTAAGGAGGCAGCACTCAGGTTGTAATTCAGGGCCGATGAGAGCTTGAAAAATTCAGTCAGATCAAATACCGGCATTGTACTCCCCCATGAAACTGAATACCCAGTTTATTTTTTGTTGCGCTGCCCGGCAAGGATCCGGACTGCGTTTTACTCAATCCCGGTTTTGTGGCATAACATTAACCAGTCGGATTTCAAAAATCAACCCGTTTAAGAGCAAATGATGTCAGCTGATTTTGCCATTCACGCTCACTGGAGCCGGCTGCCCATGGTACGCTGGGCTGCCGTGGCACTGTATACAGCCGCCCTGCCGTATGTCATTCTCGTCTTCGAGGTGATGGACCGCAATCTTTCTTCAACAATCACCGCCCGGCTGCCTCTTTTGATTATTGGATTTTTTGCCGCCGTCTATGTCATTATGTGCGTAAAACGGGAAACAGTTGCATACGGCGTTGTCATTCTGGCCGTTAGTGCCTTAATTGTTTCCGTTATCATGCTGGCCGAAACCAATGGCAACAAACATATTCACATTCCGCAATACGCTCTGATGACCTGGCTGCTTTATTGGGCGCTTGCACCGCATTATAAGGGCCGGGGCCTTTTGTCGCTTATTTTTATCTGCGCGGTGATGCTGGGTTTTGTGGATGAACTGTTACAGGGCCTTCACCCCCGGCGATTCTATGGCGGGCCGGATATGGCCATCGATGCCGCCGGGGCATTTATCGGGGTTCTCATGCTGATGGGAGTAAGAAAACCGGTATACAGCCAATGGGACTGGGCAGGCCGTTTACGGGATTACATGGGGAGCCTGGCGCTTATCCTCTTCGGGGCAGGGGCTGCCGTACTGATGGGCATCTGTTTGTTCGATGTTCAACGCCAGAAGGCGTTTAGCCCCTGCTATCCCCGGTGGCTGTTGATCGGCAACCTACTGTTTCTGGCTTTTGGAACAGCTGCCATTATCTATCACTGGCATCGGGATCGTGTATTCACAGCGGCTGCCACTAAGACCGATGCGGTCCTGGATGACGGCCGGGCCACCGTCCGGTGCTGGATTTTTTCCCTGCTGGCGATTTTAGCGGCCATGCATGCGCTGGTAGTGTGGGCGGCGGTTGGCGGGCTGAGCTTCAGGTGAGCCGGCGGGTTCCAAATTGACTTTACGGTCGTTCCATACTAAACTGCAGTGCAGCGTCGGCAAATAAGATAAGAGGGCAAGAAGCCGGCAAGATGAGGGTAATCGGAGACATTATGAAGTTTTCAACTAATCATGGCGATAATGAGAGAAAAAAATGAACTTGAAGATTTATCTACTGGCGGCCATGGCAGCCGCCCTGGAAGCCGGACAGGCCATTTTAGATGTCTACCGGTCATCTGATTTCGAAGTCCAGCAAAAAGCCGATCAATCCCCGTTGACACTGGCCGACCGCCGCGCCCATGAGGTTATCGCCGGGCGACTGGCAGTGTTTGATATCCCGCTGCTAAGCGAGGAAGGCAAAGACATCGCCTACGAACAGCGAAAAAGATGGGATACCTATTGGCTGATTGATCCTTTGGACGGGACCAAGGAATTCATCAAGAAAAACGGCGAATTTACCGTCAATATCGCCATTATTCAAGACCGCCGACCGATTGCCGGTGTTGTTGGCGTACCGGATAAAGATGTTGTCTATTTTGCATTAAAAGATCTGGGGGCCTTTAAACTGGACCTCGATAAAGGCGCCGCCACCCCGGATGCGGGGGTGGCTGAAATTTTGGATATGAACCCGGAGCAATTGAACGACGATCAAGCCGACCGGCTGCTGGCGCAGCTCATGAGCCGCGCCTTCCGGCTGCCGGTGGACGATGGATCCAACCGGCCATACACCATCATGGGCAGCCGCTCCCACGGGGGCCCCGAACTGGAAGCCTTTGTGGCAGAAAAAAGAAAACAGCACGGTGAGGTCGAATTTATTTCCGCCGGCAGTTCTCTCAAGCTGTGCCTGGTGGCCGAAGGCCGGGCGGACATCTATCCGCGCACCGGGCCCACCATGGAATGGGACACAGCCGCCGGTCATGCCATTGCTGAAGCTGCCGGTGCCCGGGTACTGCAGTACGATACCGACACGGCGCTCGTTTATAACAAGCAGAATCTTCTCAACCCGTGGTTTGTGGTGATTCGATAAATGGATAAAGCCTCTAAAATTTATGTCGCCGGGCATCGGGGCCTGGTGGGTTCAGCTGTGCTGCGCAAGCTGAAGGCCGATGGCTACAGCCATATTATTACCCGAACCCACGCTGAGCTCGATTTGATCCGGCAGGACCAGGTGGAAGCCTTTTTCAAAAAAGAAAAACCGCAGCATGTGTTTCTGGCGGCCGCCAGAGTCGGCGGTATTTGGGGCAATAATATTTATCCGGCTCAGTTTATTTACGAAAATATCGCCATCCAGACCAACATTATTCACGCCGCTTATCACAACGAGACTAAAAAATTGCTTTTTCTGGGCAGTTCCTGCATTTATCCCAAGCTTTGCCCCCAGCCCATCAAAGAAGAATACCTGCTTTCGGGGCCGCTCGAATCCACCAACGAACCCTATGCCATTGCCAAAATTGCCGGCATCAAGATGTGCCAGGCTTACAATCGGCAATACGCCACCCACTATATCAGCGTGATGCCCAACAACCTGTATGGCCCTGAAGACAACTTCGATCTTCAAACTTCCCACGTGCTGCCGGCGCTGATCCGCAAATTTCACCTGGCCAAACTGGCCGCCGCGGGCGACTGGCAGGGGATCAAGAAAGACGAACAGGTCTTTGGCCCAATCCCGCAAGAAGTCAAAACCTCCATCGGCCTGGATCCGGCAACCCTTCAACCCATGGATACGTCCGCCGGGCAACCAGCGGTAATTCTTTGGGGCACGGGGACATCCCGGCGTGAATTTCTGCACGTCGATGACCTGGCCGCCGCCTGTGTGTTTTTGA
This sequence comes from Desulfobacterales bacterium, assembly GCA_029932495.1. GTDB lineage: Bacteria > Desulfobacterota > Desulfobacteria > Desulfobacterales > JAFDCJ01 > JAFDCJ01. The sequence goes on along the minus strand of JAOZPY010000131.1, from coordinate 3,097 downwards.
TGAATCATTACGATTCATCGCAGATTATCAACATCGGCTGGGGCCGGGATTTGACGGTGCGCGAACTGGCACAGATGATTGCCGATGTTGTGGGTTATGACGCCGAAATCAAGTGGGATCGGTCCAAACCCGATGGAACCCCGCGCAAGCTGCTGGATGTTTTCCGGCTGAAAAATTTGGGCTGGCAGCCACAAATTCAATTGGTCGATGGGCTGCAGGCCGTGTATCAATGGTATCTGGACCGGACCGGATAGCCGTGTAGGTGGAAGCAGATTCCGACGCTGTGACGCAAAAAATTTAAAAATTACGTGGCGGATCCTGTACTTTGTTTTCGGGCCTTTAAGATCTTGGCCCAGGTATCGCGCAGCGTCACCGTCCGGTTGAAAACCGGTCTGTCTGCGGTGGAATCCTTCGAATCCACGCAGAAGTATCCCAGCCGTTCAAACTGGAAGCGTTCGCCCGGCGCTGCCGCCGCCAGACCGGGTTCGAGCCGGCAGTCGGTCAGTGTCTCCAGGGAGTCGGGGTTCAGGTAGTCCGTAAAATCCTTGCCTTTTTCGACATCCCCCGGGTTTTCGACGCTAAAAAGTTGATTGTAAAGTCGGACTTCAGCACCCACGGCATGTCTGGCGGACACCCAGTGAAGGGTTGCCTTGACCTTACGGCCGTCGGATGCATCGCCGCCGCGGGTGGCCGGATCATAGGTGCAGTGAAGTTCAACCACCTCACCGCTGTCCGGATCCTTGATTACATCCACGCAGGTGACAAAGTAGGCATAGCGCAGGCGCACTTCCCGGCCCGGGGCCAGGCGGAAGAATTTTTTGGGCGGCGTTTCCATGAAATCATCGCGTTCAATATATAATTCACGGGAAAAAGGCACCTGGCGCGATCCCATGGACGGATCTTCCGGGTTGTTGATCGCTTCCAGTTGTTCTTCTTTGTCCAGCGGGTAATTGTCGATGACAACCTTCAGCGGCCGCAGAACCCCCATCACCCGGAGGGCGTTTTTGTTGAGGTCCTCGCGGACACAGTATTCCAGCAGGGCCAGGTCCACCATGCTGTCGGAGCGGGCCACCCCGATGCGATCGCAGAAATTGCGGATGGCCGCAGGGGTGTAGCCCCGCCGGTGCAAACCCGAAATGGTGGGCATGCGCGGATCATCCCAGCCGTTGACATGACCCTGTTCAACCAGCTGGATCAGTTTGCGTTTGCTCAGCACGGTGTAGGTGAGATTCAAGCGGGCAAATTCGATCTGCCGGGGATGATAGACCCCCAGTGCATCCAGCACCCAGTCATAGAGCTGGCGGTTGTTTTCAAATTCCAGGGTGCACAGCGAATGGGTAATCCCCTCGATGGAATCGGACAGGCAATGGGTAAAATCATACATGGGATAGATGCACCACGTGTTGCCCGTGCGGTAATGGGTAACGTGCCGGATGCGGTACAGGGTCGGATCGCGCATGATCACATTGGAGGCGGCCATGTCGATTTTGGCCCGCAGCACATGTTCCCCGTCTTTAAATTCGCCGGCGCGCATGCGCTCAAACAGGTCCAGGTTTTCAGCCACCGAACGGTCCCGAAAGGGGCTGTTTTTCCCAGGACGGGTCAAAGTCCCCCGGTATTCACGGATCTCATCGGCGCTTAAACTGTCCACATAGGCCCTGCCGGCTTTGATCAGCTGCACGGCATATTCAAAAAGCCGTTCGAAATAATCCGATGCATGATACTGCCGGTCGGCCCAGTCAAATCCGAGCCAGCGCACATCCTTTTTAATGGATTCGACGTATTCAACGGATTCCTTGCTCGGGTCGGTATCGTCAAAGCGCAGGTTGCACAGGCCGTTGAATTCGTTGGCCAGACCAAAATTCAGGCAGATCGACTTGGCATGCCCGATGTGCAGGTACCCGTTGGGCTCCGGCGGAAACCGGGTGTGGACCCGCCCGTCATTTTTGCCGTTGCGGACATCTTCGGCAATGATCTGCTTGATGAAGTTGGTGGTGGAAGCCGCTTCGGCAGAAGCCGGCCGGCCGGATTTTTTCGAAGCCGGTGTGTTGTTATTTTTCATGGATGTTTTCCCCGCTGCCGGAGCAATCCTGTGCAGCATGCAAGTTTTTTTCGGATTATAGCATATTGTCGCCGCGGGCATAAGAGAAAAATCTAATAAACCTTGCGCCGTGAAAACCCACTGCCCAGCACGTTGAATGTGTTTCCGGTGATCACAAAAGCATCCGGATCAATGGTAAATACGGTTTGCTCCAATCGCTTCAACTGATAGTTATGTATAACCGTCAGGATTACTTCTTTTCGCTGCCCGGTGTAGCTGCCGCTGCCGTCCAGAAATGTCGCCCCGCGATTGAGTTTTGTATGAATCGCATTGGCAATGGCTTTGAATTCTTTCGAGATGATCAAAACCATTTTGCGCTGGTTGAAGATGGTCAGAACATTCTTTTCTCCATTATGAAAGCCAGACAATCAATAACTGACGGTGCCCGTTGTTGCGGGGTCGGGCAATAGCCGTAAAATTTTAATATACAGCCCCAAAACGGCGTAGTCATTTACAACGGTTCTAGTGGCCAGTCAAGTCCGGCTGTCTGGAACCGCCAAGATTTTTTATTGACTACCGCTCGAAAACAAAGTAATAATAATTTTTCGAATGCCGTTCGAATTAAATATTTCAACTTTTCCTGGAGTATTGTGGAAAAATAGGAGGATATCCCGATGTACAGTGACCTTAAAGGCAAGACAGCGCTGATTACCGGTTCCGGCAAACGCTCCGGTATCGGTTACGCCATTGCATGCGCTCTGGCAAAAAACGGCACAAACATTGTCATCGCCGACCTGGGCAAAGCCGCGGGAGAAACCACCCCGGTTGCAACCGGGGTGCAGGCGGAGATGGCCGAGATTGCCGAGGAACTGCAAGAAAAGTTCGGCGTCCAAAGCATTGCCGTGGCGGTTGATGTCGGTTCACCGGAGGCGATTGCTGAAATGGTGACAGCTGTCAGTGACCGATTTGCCTCCGTTGAGATTCTTTGCAACAATGCCGGAGCCTCCTTCGGTGTCCCCAATGCGGTGCACACATACGACGAAGACGCCTGGATGA
>JAOZPY010000130.1 GCA_029932495.1 Desulfobacterales bacterium | reverse complement strand
GTTTTATCAACAACGTCACCGAACCCGTTCTTTACCAGATTCGAAAAAGGCTCCCACTGAATTTCGGCGGGATTGATTTTTCACCCATGCTGGTGATTCTGGCCATCATTTTTCTCCAACAATTCGTTGTCAACAGCCTGTATGGACTGGCGATATCAATGCGTTAAACTGAAAGGCAGGCAAGCCATGAACATTACGCCCCTTGACATCCAGCAGCAGCGCTTTAAAACCAAATTTCGCGGTTTTGACGTCCGGGAAGTGGATGCCTTTCTGGAGCAAATTGCCGGTGCCGTGGAATCCCTGCAGCGAGCCAACACAAACCTGCAGGAAGAGGTCCGGCGCCTTGAACTGGAAATCCAGGGACACCGCAAACGTGAAGAGACCTTTAAACGCGCGCTGCTTAATTCGCAAAAAGTCCTGGATCAAATGAAGGACAATGCCCGCAAATCCGCCGAACTGATTATTGCCGAAGCCGAGGTGAAAGCGGAAAAGATATTAAACAAGGCCCACAACCGGCTTGCGCAACTACACGAGGATATATCGGAACTCAAACGACAGCGCATGCAGATTGAAGTTCAAATCGGCTCCATCATTGAAGCCCACAGCAAACTGCTTGAAATCAGCAAAGAAAGCACCAAGGAAATGGACGAGGAGGATGCCAAGCTCAAACTGCTGAAACAAGGTCAGTAAAACCGTCAATATCATTTCGCAGATGTATCTAAAACCGCCCGCAGCGAATAAAGGGGGAATTCGCCGGCACTGTTTCCCTTCGCCCGAGGCGGTTTTATGGGTAGCAGGCAGCAACCTGCAGGACGCAAACCGGGGGCAACCCGGTAATCTTAAAAATGGTAAGCGGGGCGGCGTAGCGGTTACGATACCGCCGACCGGCAAACGGAGAGTCGTAAATGGCAAAAATTGACGCATTTTTTAAATTGATGAATGAGCAGGGAGCTTCGGACCTTCATCTGGTGGCAGGCTCTCCTCCGGCCCTGAGGATTCGGGGGGAAATCGAACGGATTAAATACAAGGTATTGGACAGCGACGATCTGCGGGGCATGCTTTACGAAATTGCCCCGGAACAGAAAATCAAAGAGTTCGAGGAAAAGGGAGACATCGATTTCGGCTATGAAATCCCGGGACTTGCCAGGTACCGTGCTAATTTTTTTATGCAGAAAAACGGGGTGGGTGCTGTTTTCAGGGAAATCCCCAGCACGATCATGACTGCCGAGCAACTCGGCCTGCCGCCGGTGGTCTCCAAGCTGGCCTCCCTGCCCAGAGGCCTGGTTCTGGTGACCGGCCCCACCGGCAGCGGTAAGTCCACCACCCTGGCGGCCATCGTCGATGTGGCCAACCGGACCCGCAAAGACCACATCATCACCGTCGAAGATCCCATCGAATTTGTTCATCAAAGCCAGGGATGCATCGTCAATCACCGCGAGGTCGGCGTTCACACCCAGTCGTTTGCAACCGCCCTGCGAGGCGCTTTGCGTGAAGACCCGGACATCATCCTGGTGGGGGAAATGCGCGACCTTGAAACGATCTCACTGGCGGTGGAAGCGGCATCCACCGGGCACCTGGTATTTTCCACCCTGCACACATCCAGTGCCTACAAAACCGTTGATCGGGTGATCGAAGTTTTTCCGTCCCATGAACAGCCTCTTATCCGTTCGACCCTTGCCGACGGGATTCGTGCCGTGATCGCCCAGACGCTCTTTAAACGTATCGATCGAAAAGGCCGGGTGGTGGCGCTGGAGATTTTAATCGCCAGTCCGGCCGTCCGGAACCTGATCCGGGAGGGAAAAACTCACCAGATTCCGTCAATGATTCAGACCGGTAAAAAATACGGTATGATCCTGCTGGATGACTCCATCATGGATCTTTTTCAGCAGGGTAAAATCAGCGCCGAGGAAGCCTATGCCAAGGCCAACGACAAGGGACGCTTCAGACCCCTGCTCAAGGCGCCGCCGATGGATTTTACCGAGGCTTAAAAGTTGGTTAATGATTGAAAATTTGAAGTGGGAAATATCAAGTCAGGTATAAATTTAACGACCCTTTGAACATCGGGTGCCATTATGAAAAAACAGGAAATCGACCATATTCTGGTACGCATGCTCGACTTCCATCGGGATGTCTCCGACCTTAATTTTACGGTGGGCAAACCCATGCAGGTGGAAAGCGCCGGCGAGTTGATCCCGGTTGAAATCAAACCGAATTTCAAATCACTGACTCCTTTTCAAACTGAAATTCTGGCCTTGAATCTTATCAACCAGGACCGCCGTCTAACCAAAACCCTGATCACCAACGGTTCCTGCGACCTTTCTTACGGTTTGCCCGGCAAGGCCCGTTTCAGGGTCAACATCTTTTCCCAGGGCGGCAGCACATCCATTGTGCTCAGAAAGCTGGAATCAAAAATTCCCACCATTGAAGAACGCGGTCTGCCCAAGACGATGTATAAAATTGCCCAGGAAAAAAACGGCATCGTCTTTGTCACCGGGGCCACCGGCTCGGGGAAAACCACCACCCTGGCCGCCATCCTGGACCAGATCAACGAAAGCAAATCCGTACACGTCATTACCCTGGAAGACCCGGTGGAATACCAGCATCCCCATAAAAAATCCACTTTCAACCAGCGAGAGCTCGGTCTTGATTTCAACAACTACGCCAATGGTTTGCGGGCCGCACTGCGGCAGGCACCCAAGGTGATCCTGGTGGGGGAGATGCGCGACCGTGAAACGGTTGAAATCGGCCTGAGTGCAGCCGAAACCGGCCACCTGGTGTAGACCACCTTGCACACCGTTGATGCAGGATCCACCGTCAACCGCATCATCGGTATGTTTCCCAATGAAGATGAACGCCAGATACGGATCCGCCTTGCCGATTCGGTCCGCTGGATCGTCTGCCAACGGTTGCTGCCGAAAATCGGGGGCGGCCGGGTGGCAACCTTTGAAATCCTGGGAACCAACCTCAGGGTTCAGGATGCCATTCTGCACGGCGAAACCGAGGGTAAAACTTTTTATGATATCATGGAGGCCAGCAACGCCTTCGGTATGGTCACCTTTGATCAGCATCTGGTCGGACTGTACGAGGAGGGCCAGATCACCCAGGAAACCGCCATGGCGTTTGCCTCCCAGCGCGGGATCGTCGGCCGTGGGATTGATGCCATCAAAAGCTCCCGTGGCGAGGCCACAACTGACATTGACAAACTGGAGATCGACCGTACTTACAACAAGGCCTTATAAACCTTAATGTTGCAACATTAAGGTAAGCGCCGCAGCGCAAGGCCGCGAAATACATACCACCCGAGCGGGGGTGCCTTATGGACATCATCTGCAAAAAATGCTCAAGTAAATTTCGCATCCCGGATGAGAAAATTCCGGCCGGACGGGTCACCACCGTGGCCTGTCCCAAGTGCAAAACCAGGCTGACCCTCAACCCGGTCAAACGCGCCGCCGGAAACGTGGTGCCCGCCGCCGAAGAAAAAAGCAGCAACGGCTATGATTCTTCCGACCGTCCTTTTGATTTTATTGAAGAAGAAGGCCTGACGGCCATGCTGTGCGAACAAAACCCCATCATCATCAAAACGGTGACCGAGGCGCTTCAACTAATGGACTACCAGATCACGGTGGCCGAAAGCGCCCGGGATGCCCTCAAACGCATGCGCTACCATGTCTATGATCTGATCGTGGTCAATGAAAACTTTGACACCAAAAATCCTGAGGCCAACGGCGTTTTGATCTACCTGGAGCGGCTGGCGATTTCGGTGCGCCGCAATATTTTTGTCGCCATGATCAGCACCCGATACCGGACGATGGACAATATGATGGCATTTCATGCCAGCGTGAACCTGATCGTCAATATTAAGAATATTGAAGATATCGGAAAAATTTTAAGCCGTGGCATCACCGACAATGAACTGTTTTATCGGGTGTACAAAGAAGGTCTTAAAGAAGCCGGACGTATGTGACCGGCATATCTTCCCTGAAGAACCCTTGCCCAATGGAAAAGACAGGCAACTATACCTGCCGCGATTACCGTGAAGAAATGCAACTGCTGGGGTTAAAAAAACGCCTGCTGGAAGAAAACTTGGGCCCGGCTGAAAGGGCGGCCATCGAGGCGGAAATAGAGAAACTCGAAAAAGCCCTTAAGATGGATTAGAAGTTGTGACCCATAAAATCCATACCATTGCGCAGGACCTGGACTTAATCGAGCTGATTCCGCCACTGGAGGGTTTTTCCGGTTTTATCGCCGCCTGGCTGTATCGCGACCAAATTTCATTTCTCGTCGACGTTGGCCCGGCGACCACCGCCGCAGACCTGCTGGCAGCGCTGGACCGGTTAGACGTCCGGCATCTCGATTATATTCTGCTGACCCACATTCATCTCGACCATGCCGGAGCCATTGGACAAATCGCCGCTGCTTTCCCCCGGGCGTCTGTCATCTGTCACCCAACGGCCATGGCCCACCTGGTCGATCCCTCCCGGCTGTGGGAGGCGACCCGCAAAACTCTGGGGGCCACCGCCGAAGGGTACGGTCCGATCAGCGCCGTCGCTGAAAACCGGCTGGTAGCCGCCGATCAATTTCACATCCGCATGCTGCAGTCGGTGCTCACTCCCGGCCACGCCTCACACCATGTCAGCTACCTGAGCGCAGACTATCTTTTTGTCGGCGAGACCGGCGGTGTGGTCCTGCCAGCAGCCGCACGTACGCGGTATATGCGTCCGGCCACCCCGCCCCGGTTTTTTTTAAATACCGCCTTAAACAGCCTTGACAAGCTCATTGCCTGCCGCCCCGACAAACTGTGCTACGGACATTTCGGAATGCGCTCTGACGGCGTTGAGATGCTTGCCCAGCACCGCCGCCAGCTTTTACTCTGGGAAAAAATCATCAAAGAACAAATCGACAATTGCGGCCCCGATGAAGACCTGCTGCCAGCCTGTACGGCCAGACTTCTCAAAGCTGATCCGCAAATGGCCGGCTTTCACAGCCTGCCGCCGGCAGTTCAGCAACGCGAAAAGTATTTTATCACCAACAGCATTAAGGGGTTTGAAAGCTGGCTGACAAACAAACAGGTGCAGGGTCCAGGGTACAAGGTCCAAGGTAAAGGACAGGGAATTTGACATCCTTTGGGGCGGTGGTTATTTTGCGTGCGGGTTGTACCGAGCCACGGGCGGCAGACAGCGCCGATGCAATTACCCTTCAAAAAAGGAGATCCCCATGGGTGATCTTGAGCTCAAACCACTGGCAGGCTATACAGCGTTTCCCGGTCCCCTGGTAACGGTGATCATGGACGGTATGGGCATCGGTCCGGGTGATGAAAGCGATGGGGTTCACATGGCCTACACGCCGGTGCTGGACGCGCTTGAAATCGAACCGCTTTTTACCCGCCTCAAGGCCCACGGAACTGCGGTGGGCATGCCTTCAGATGCTGACATGGGCAATTCCGAAGTCGGCCACAATGCCCTGGGGGCCGGCCGAATTTTTTCCCAGGGGGCCAAATTGGTCAGCGAGGCCATTGAGTCCGGAAAAATATTTGCCGGCCGGGCATGGGATGAAGTATGCCGACGCACCGGCCAAGGCGCCACCCTGCACCTGATCGGCATGATTTCCGACGGCAACGTGCACTCTCATATCGATCACCTTTATGCCCTGCTGGAGCGGGCCGCCGCCGATGGGATCCAACAATTGCGCGTACATGGATTGCTCGATGGCCGGGACGTAGGCGAAAAAAGCGCCCTGTCCTATTTTGAGCCCCTGGAAAAAAAGCTCGCCGAGCTTTCAACCAACGGTCGTGACTATCGCATGGCTTCCGGCGGCGGGCGCATGGTCACCACCATGGACCGCTACGAAGCCGACTGGACGGTGGTGGAAAACGGCTGGAAGGCCCATGTTCTCGGTGAGGGGCGCAATTTTTCCTCCGCCACGGAAGCCATCCGGACCTACTACAAAGAAGACCCGAAGCTTACCGACCAGTACATGCCGGCATTCGTGATTGAACACGACGGCCAACCGGTGGGGACCATCGAAGATGGCGATGCGGTGGTTTTTTTCAATTTTCGGGGGGACCGGGCCATCGAAATCTCCCGGGCTTTCGAAGAGCCGGAGTTTAAGCCTTTCAACCGTAAACGCGTCCCGGATGTCTTTTATGCCGGAATGATGCAGTATGACGGCGACGCCCACATTCCGCAAAATTACCTGGTCGAACCCCCCGCTTTCGATCGCACCCTGGGCCAATACCTCTGTGCCCAGCAGGTGACTTCTTATGCCATTTCTGAAACCCAGAAGTTCGGCCATGTGACCTATTTCTGGAACGGCAACAATTCGGGATACATCGATGAAAAACTCGAAAAATACGTTGAAATCCCTTCGGACAAAATCACCTTCGATCTGCGTCCCTGGATGAAGGCGGCCGAAATCACCGATGCGGTCATCTCTGCGGTAAAAAGCGGGAAGTACAAGTTCATCCGTTTAAATTATGCCAACGGGGATATGGTGGGCCACACCGGCGTTGTGCCTTCCATCCGCATCGCGGTTGAAACCGTTGATCTGTGCCTGGGCCGGCTGCTCAACGCTGTCAGCGCGGCGAAAGGCGTGGCCATGATCACCGCCGATCACGGCAACGCCGACTGCATGTGGACCGAAAAAAACGGACAGCGCAGCCCCATGGTGGCCCACACCAAAAACCCCGTACCCTTCATCATCAAGGATTATGCGGACACCAACCGCTTTGCCCTCCATCTGCCGGACACCCCGGGACTGAGCAACGTGGCCGCCACGATCTGCAACCTGCTGGGCTACGAGCCCCCCCCGGATTATGACCCCTCCCTGATACGATTGTTCTGAAATAACTTCTCAATAAATTCCGGCTAACGCCATTGTAAGAACTTTTCCTGCTAGTGGAAACAACGGTGTTAATTGTCCGGCGCATGATATTTTCTTCCAACCGGTATGAAACTATTTCTCAGCAGCGTGTCCCTTGTTTGGGACGAGGCCCTATAAACTGCCAACTTCAATCAGTCCCGTACCATTCATCCCAAACAAGGGACACTGCGAAAATAAGGAGTCGCTGAGTATCATACCGGTTTCCAGAAAACACCATCCCCCGGCCAATTCACGTCGATTTTTATAAGACGGAAAGTTCTCAAAATTTTCGCAATTAATTCATACTGAGCGCAGGCGGGATGTTTTTATCAGCGACCTTGTGCATTTTGGGAAAAAAGTACGGCACGCATC
>JAOZPY010000129.1 GCA_029932495.1 Desulfobacterales bacterium | reverse complement strand
CGTTGACGACAGCCTCGGTGGCCGAAATGATATCGTCCACGACGATATTGAAAAAGTTCCCGCAATTTTCCTCCAGCGCCTGGCGGGCGGCTGCCAGCTGGTCAAATTTGTCGAAAATAGTCATTGCTGTCCATCCCCGTCTAATTTTTGAATCTGCAATACGAAATCCTTAACGGTGCGAATATCCGGCAGCACGTTTAAGGGTACCAGAATGTCGAAGCTGTCTTCCACCGTTTCCAGAATTTTCATGACCTTTAAAGAATCCAGCCCCAGTTCAGCCACCAGGTCGGTTCCTTCAGCGATTGTCTGCCCTTGGGGAACAAAGGGTTGTATGATTTCGATAAGTTTTTGCAGCGTATCATCATAACTGTGCATTTTGTTCAAACCCCTTTTCTTTTTCCCCGGGCGGCAGGCACCTGACGGCTGGGAGCCCCCTTGGGCCACAGGGTCTGTTCAAGGCCCTGTTCCAGCGATATGCGCGGAGTCCATCCCGTGTCGGCATTCAACGAGCGATTGTCACAAATCCAGTTGACATGGGAAAGCTCGCGAACCTTGCCGGGGGTTAACATAGGAGCATAACGCGCTGTCAGCGCAAAAACAAGATTAAAAGTCGCCAGCGTTTTAAGAAAAATTGCTGGAATTTTTATAAGAACCACGCGTGCAGATCGAAGTTTCGCCACTGTGCGGGCAATGTCCTGCTGGGAGTAACCGTCCGGATGCCCGTCGTGCAGTTCGTAGGTTCGGCCTGAAGTGTTTTCAGATTCCAACCACCTAGCAACTGCTTCGGTCAGGTCTTGCACATGCAGCATGGAAAATCGGGCCTGACCGGCGCCCGGCAGAAAAGCGATGCCGCGCGCCATCCAGCGAAAAAGCGGCAGCAGCTCCCGTTCCCCTGGGCCATATACGGCACAGGGGCGAAAAATGGTCCAGGACGTATGAATGGCTTTTTCAGCCAGCACAGTTTCCCCCCGCTGTTTGCTGGCCGCATAGTGGGACAGGTGAGGCTGCCGGGCGGCCACTGAAGACAGCAGCAATAATCTGGGTACCGGTTGCTGTTCTTCAACGGCCCGCACCAGTTGGGCCACACCGTCGACATTAATGCGGTCAAACTGGGCACGGGTCGCTCCGCGCACCGTGCCGGCACAGTGCACCACGGCATCTGCGCCGCGAACCAGGCACTGCAGGCTTTCCAGGTTCCCAAGATCGCCTTGGATCCACCGGATATCAGGCACATCAGGCCGCTTATGGATCGATGCCGGGCGCACCAGGGCCTGCACTGTATGGCCGGAGGCGGCCAGATGCTTTGCCAGTGCACTGCCGATAAAGCCCGTGGCACCCGTGAGAGCTATTGTTTGCGGCATAAAAATTATCCAGCGGTTCCGGTGTTGCCTTTTTCATCACAAATGCAGGCAGTTTTGCCCAGATCAGCCAACACTTTTTCCCTGCCGGCCGACCCGAACAAGGGTCGACCGGTTTGCAGATATCGCCTGTATGGTGTCGTGATTGTAAATTCCAGGTTAGACGGCCCGTTGGCGGAGCGTTGCGGCGTAAAGATCTTCATTGGGAACCCTTGATTGTTCGTCGGCGACCCGTTTCAGATACACTTTCCGCGCTCCAGAGCGAGATAGTTTGCCGGATGTGGTCCGGGGCAAGGTGTTTCGAGGTACCAGTTCGATCAGGCAGTCAATACCATACTCCTTTTGGACACAGGAATGTATACGTTCCCGCAAATCAGCGCGCTTGGCTTCCTTGGATTCCCGGCACTGGATCATCATCACGGCCTGTTCCCGGTCCTGAAGGTTCATAATTGAAAAAGCCGAAGCGTCGCCGGTGCGTATTTCGGGCTGCTGTTCGGCCAGGTGTTCCAGATCCTGAGGCCATATGTTGCGGCCATTGATGATAATCAGGTCTTTTTTGCGTCCGGTAATCACAATGCCGTCAGCGGTGCGATATGCCAGGTCTCCCGTATTCAACCAGCCATCAGGCGTTAGCACTTCCCGAGTGGCTTTGAGATCACCGAAATAGCCGGACATAACGCTGGGGCCGCGAACGAAAAGGGTCCCACAGTAGCGTTCCGGCAGTACCTGCCCCTGATCGTCACGTATTTCCACTTCATAGCCCGGCAACGGAACACCACAGTTGATAAGCGGTTTTACCCGGGCGGGGTCCGTGTCCCCAATGTTTTCGATGGGTAAGGCTTGCTGGGCCTCGGCCAGACTGTTGCTGTCCACGACGTCAACGGCCACCCCATGACCGACAGGCGAAAAACTGACTGCCAAAGAACATTCCGCCATACCGTAGCATGGCTGGAATGCACGTCTGTCAAAGCCACTGGGTGCCAGCAGGTCGGCAAACTGGTTCAGGGGCCCGGTACGGATCGTTTCAGCTCCCACCCCGGCAAGACGCAAGGCGCTTAAATCAAAATCCTTGGCCTGTTCCGGGCGCACCCGACGAGCGCACAGTTCGTAACCAAAAGGCGGGCTGATGGAAAGCGTTGTCTGGTTTTGCGACATCACTCTCAGCCAGATTCGTGGGCGCATGGCAAAATCGCGCGTGTTCAGGTAATCCACGGACAGCTGGGCTGCCATGGGAGACAGGACCAGGCCGACGAGTCCCATATCGTGGTAGAAAGGAAGCCAGGAAGCCGCGCGATCGGCTTGTTTGACCTTGATTCCATACTTGAGGATGGCCAGCAAGTTGCTGAGCACCGCTTTCTGGGTAATCATTACACCGCGCGGAAAACGTGTGCTGCCGGAAGTATATTGCAGATAGGCGATTTCATTGGGTTGAGAGGGGCGCAACTCGACATCGGACTGATCCAGATCGTAAAAATCCTTCGGGCTGCCCACAAATTGTAGTTTCAAACCCTCGGCCGCCTCGGTCAGAAAAGGCAGAAAGTCTTCCGGAGCCATGGCAATTTCAGCCTGGCAGATGGAAAGCAGTCGGTTGAGCTGGGTAACGTATGCCTCGCGTCCACCCAGGTAGATGGATGCCGGAAGCGGAACGGGGACCAGGCCTGCGTACTGGCAGGCAAAAAAGAAGTACATGAAGTCCGGATGGGTGTCAGCCACCAGGGCCACTCGTGAACCCCGACTGACTCCCAGACCGATTAAGCGGCGGGCCAGGGCCCGTGCTTTTTCTTTTAATTGTGCATAAGGCAGTGCGGCGTATAGTTTACCCGCACCCGTATAAAAATTATACCCGGTGGTTCCCCGGGCAGCATAATCAAGTGCTTCTGCAAGCGTAGCGAAGTCCGCAATCCGCAATGGTAGCGTGCTCTCAGCAGGTGTAGCTTCCATAGCAATTATAGCCTCCCTGATAAGTCAAATCCTGCAGCCAATCTATCTCCCTTAGATCGCCGCTTAGGTTGTCGCTGGTCCAATATCCCCGATTTTCCCAACCTTTGCCTGTTTGGGAAGAAGATATCTTACCGTCTGCGACATGTACATCACTTTAAAACAAATGTCAAATGCTCTATAAAAAAACAGGCCCGTTGCTGTGCTTAATCTGCAGGGCCGCTTGCCTTGAGCTGTCAATTCCGGGGCAGGGCCATAGTCCCGGAAAGGCTCCCTTTGCCAGGTTGTGGCAGAATTCCTGCAGCTTTAGCCAATTTTGATAATTCTATTACAAAATTATCAATTTGGCCACAAAAAAATATATTTTAAACCATAACATGAATTTTTAGCCTTGTAAAGGCTATCTATCAGTTATTTCGAATAGTTGCTGGTTGAAAGGCGTCCAGTGCACCTAATTTTTTTAAGCATTTCTCAACTGGTTGGATATTTTAAATTAGTGGCCGCCTATTTACATACAGCTTTAACAATAACCAAATCAATTTCATTTGTCAAGAGTTGGGGGCAAAAAAAATTTATTGTCAAAACATTCGCAAAAAAAATATATTAGTAATAAAAATATTTTATAAACAGTAAAGTTCGGAACATGATATGATAATATTCCAGCGGGCTTTTAATCCATTGCCTTACCTGGTTGGGCAGTATCGGCTACATGATGTCAGGGGCTGCGAAATTATTGCGGTTGGACACGATTTTTTCAACCAGCTCCCAGTCAGCGGCTGTATCCACATCGATGGCCGCTTCTGCGAACGGCAGGGTGACAGCGCCCGCCCTGAAACCGAGTCGCCGCGATACGCGTTGGAGGGCTTCTTCCATGGATAGTCGCCCGAGCAGGTATTTTGCAACGGCAATAAGGCCGAGCACACGGATCAGGTACAGCGGCTTTTTGCGTTGGCTTTCGACCCGGCGCCAGAATACGGCTGCCTGCCGGGCCCGGGGAGTCAGAAACGCAAACAGATTGCAGCCGCAATAAGCGCCGTCCTGCAGCCGGGTGACGGTGCGACGGGTTTGGGGGTAGGCGCCTGTGACGGTTTCATGCCGGGCAACGCCCACCACCACATCACAGCCGCTTTGCCGGGCATGAGAGCAAAAATAATCCACCATCTGGGCATTCAGCAGGGCATGATCGGAAGTCGTCAACAGAACCGGGGTTTCATCCGGCAGTGTTTGCAGGACATGCAAAGCACTCAAACTTGGCGTGGCCTGGTTCTCGAACCATTGAACCTGCCCGGATGCAATCAGCGCATTTAATGCGGGTTCCTGGTCTAAGATTGATTTCGGAGGCCCACAGAGAATGCGTGCGTTTACCTGCCGGGAGGCGGTCAGGGCATCGAGCACGCGAAAAACCATCGGTGTGCCGGCCACCGGGGTCATAGATTTACAGCGCACCCCGGCGGCTGCAGCCACGGGGTCGGCGGGTCCGCGGTCGGCCGCCAGCACCACCGCCGTAAATAAGTTGTCGATATCAGGCATGATCTTTAAAGCGGCTCTTGTTCAGTTGCCTTCCGGTTGTAACGCTTTATTGTAAATGCGATAGGTTTTATAGACCCGGCCGCTGATCGATTCGATAATGTTGCGCATGGGCATGTTGTCTTCCAGGATCCAGGAAAGCTCGACTTCCTTGATACCGAGTTTCAAACCGGGCTCCTGGGAGGAGGCAATCACCATGAACGCGAGTGCGGCCCCCAGAATACTGTCATGATAACGCCGACGAACGCCCATCAATGGGATGCGCGCGGATTGGGGATATTTTACCTTCAGCCGCCACAGCAGTTTAAGCCAGCCGAAGGGCAAAAGTCGTCCATTGAGATCCCGGATAGCCTCGTTGATGTTCGGCAGGGCGACCATAAAAGCGGCTGGCTCTCCATCCACTTCAGCGATTTTGACCAGCTCTTCGTTGGCCAGCATCTTCAAGTCCTTGCCCATATGCTCGAATTCATCATCGGTAAAGGGAACAAACCCCCAGTTATGCGACCAGGCGTCGTTGAAGATATCCTGGATGATGTTTAATTCCTTTTTGAAATTGGATTTTTGAAGAGGCCGGATGTGCAGGTTGCTTTTTTTCTTGGCCCTTTTGATGACAGTCTGCATGGCAGCGGAGTGTTTGAAATCCGCATCGATAATGTAAGCCAGCAGGTCTTTTTCCTTGGCATAGCCGTTTTCTTCCAGCCGTGGCCCATAATAGGGTCGGGCATGGCCCATCATCAGCGAGGGCGGGGTGTCAAAGCCGTCGACCAGCAGGCCCAGTTCCTGGTTGATGGATAAATTAAACGGTCCCGAGATTTGCTGCATGCCCTGTTCTCGCAGCCAGCTTTCCGCTGTGTTTGTCAAGGCCTTGAAGACATCGGGGCTGTCTTCGGCTTCGAGCATGCCGAAAAAACCCTTTGCATCCTGGTAGCGCTCTATGTGAAGCTGATCGATTTGGGCACTGATGCGGCCCACCGGTTTTGAATCGCGATAGGCCAGCCATGAACAAAAGGTGGCATGGGCGAAGTAAGGGTTTTTCGGCGATAGATGATCGCGCCGCTCCAGCAATAGGGGCGGGACCCAATTCGGGTCATCCCTATACAGCGCCCAGGGAAGACGGATAAATTCATTCAGGGCGCGGCGGCCCTCGACTTTTGCGATCTGCAGTGAGCTGTCGGTCGGATTTCCGGGATGCTGCTGCTCCTGGCGGTTGTCAGCGTCCATGATATCATTTCCCTTTATATGTCCTGATGATGCGGGTTTTACTTGTTCTGCCCATTTTTTTTACAGACTTCATAAAAGCCTATACAAAGCTTTTGTGCGAAGGTCAATATTGAAAACCATTTTTACCCATATTGACAAACAATTCAGCAATTGAAATATTATGAAAAATTTAAATTTTCAATCAGAAACTCTTTGTAAAATGCATCTTTTTGTATTATAAACATTTCCAGGTATTAAAAAACGAGAAGAGTGATGAAGGGGAGCTGATGAAAAAAGCCACAGAAGCGATAATTTATGACATGGCTTTCCGGGTGCGGCTATATATGGCCCTGAAGAACTCGGGTAGAAAGGTGGCCAATTTAAGCGAGCGCGAAGCCCTTATCCTGGAAATGATCGGCATGAAGGGCCGTATGAGCATTTCCGAAATTGGCAGTCTGTACCCGAAGGTTAGCAACAGTACGATATCGACCACCATTACAAAGCTTTGGAAGACCAAAAAATTGGTGGATAAAAAAATTCTGCCGGAAAATCAGCGGGTGACCTCGGTGAGCTTGACCGAGCGCGGCAGGCAGGTTCTGGCGGAAATAAAACGCACCCAGACGGAGGTGTTTCGGACAATCAACGAATCGTTGGGCCTGACGCCTGACCAGGAGGAATCTTTTCAGAAAATCCTGAAAAATGCGATTGGGTTTTTTGACGAAACCCTCGGACTGAAACTCGACGACAGGCTGTAGGACAGCCATCCAAAATCAATGCATTTGATGCCGGCGTTCTGAGCCTACCCAGGTCTCAGGGACGCTTTTTTAAATGAAAAAAATTGATCATTGATCGCTATATCGCCCATGAAATCGGCAAACCCATGGTGGTCATCTGCACGGTGTTGATCGCCATTTTTGCCAGTTACAGCGCGGCGGAATATCTTGCGGATGCTGTCAGCGGGCTTTTCCCGCCCGGGGCCGTTCTGCTGATGCTGGTGCTGCGAATCGCCATCGCGCTGGAGGTGCTGCTGCCTACAACCCTGTATCTTTCCGTTGTGATTGCTCTGGGGCGCATGTACCGGGATTCGGAAATGGTTGCCCTGGCCTCGTGCGGCGTCGGGATCACCCGCATTTTGCGCTCCGTCTTATATCTGGCCATGGTTGTCGCCCTGCTGGTGGCGGGGCTGTCGATCTTTGCGCGTCCCTGGGCTTA
>JAOZPY010000128.1 GCA_029932495.1 Desulfobacterales bacterium | reverse complement strand
ATGGACAAGTATCTATTCGTTTTGACCCGGGGCCTTGAAGATCCCACGCGGGTGACGCGGACCTTTCAACTGGCCAGGGTGGCGAAAGAAGCCGGCAGTGAGGTCCACATTTTTTTAACCGATGATGCAGTACTGCTTGCCAAGCCGGGCATTGCCGAACACGTGAAGGCACCCACCGGCGATGGCGCCGGGGACTATTTTCCCTATCTGGTTGAAAACAAAGTGCCCATCTACGTTTGAATCCCCTGTGCAAAAAATCGCCAGGTCGGCGAAAATGATATTGTTGACACCGCCACGTTTGCGGGGGCTCCCAAGCTGATCGAACTGTCAAAGGATGCTAAAGTTTTTACCTTTTAATCCGCTGGTGCATGGATGGTTGACCGGCGGGTGTCACGGCGCCGTTTTTCTGGAGTGCATCCATTTAAGATAGGAGCTCTGGGCGCTGATATGCGATAATTTATACTGCCGGTCAAGCCGGCAGCATCGCATCCACAGCATCCCGAGCTGGTCGGCTGCGGTGTATTTGAGCATGATGTCAGTGTCCGGCGTTGACCACAGGTCTCGCGCGGGGGATTTGTCACTGTGGTGGGGCGGACCGAATTCGGCCAATACCCGGTTGCGCAGGGCCTTGTAGTTCGAAAGCCCCCGCGTCCAGAGGGTGACCGTATAGAGCTGATCGTGCCAGAAAGCGTAGACAACTGATTCCAGTGTTACATCGCGGTATTGCAGCGGATCAGCCGGCCGCTGGTACTCTTTGATTCCCGGCATGTCGCTCGGCATGATCATTTGCTCCAATCCGGCGACTGCCGATGCCCGCACCCCCCAGCGCAGTTTTCCCAATCCATCCGTGGTCAACGGCAGCACCTGTTCGGCCCGGCTGCCCGATGGATCTTCGGAAGTACTTTCCAGGGAACGGTCCGACGCTGGGCGGTCAGAATCATTTCCCAGGCGGGTTGCGTTTTGCCTGTCATCAGCCGATGAATCGTATTGGATCAACCGAACTTCCTTTTTGGAGAGGCTGGCTTTCATGCCGTGAAAAAAGAACCAGACCTGGTCCCCGTCCTGCCAGGCTTTTTCGACCAGCAGCTTTTTGCCGGTTTTCAACACAATGGTATCGGCATGGCCTGCCGCCGGCAACCAGCAGCCGAGCAATAAAACCCAAACGGCGATCGTTATGCTCCGGGTTCTCATTTGGTTACAATAATTTCCACCCGCCGATTTTTTTGCCGTCCCTGGGGGGTTTCATTGGTTGTCAGGGGACGATATTCGCCAAAACCCATGGCAGACAGTCTTTTAGGGTCAAGGGGGCTGTGCTGGAGCATAAATTCGGCCACCGCCCCGGCGCGTGCCATGGACAGTCCCAGGTTGGAGTGGTAAGGTCCCCCCCTGTAAGGCACATTGTCCGTGTGGCCGGCAATGATGATTTCTCCCTTGACTTTTGCCAGGATTTCTCCGATTTTGCGCAGCAGCGGAATAAAGGCTGGACGGATAACCGCCTTGGCTGTATCAAAAGTCGCCTCTCCCAGCAGGCGAATGGTGATGCTGTCCTTTCCGGCTTCTATTTCCACCACGTCTTCCTGGAATTCGTCTTTCAAATCGTTGAGCAGCGGGTTCAGCTCTTTTTTTATTTTGGTTAAAAGGATTGCCTGGTCGAATTCTTTGGCGATCATTTTTTGTCCCCGGGGGGACTCGAAGATCGGTTTTTTGCGCTGAATGCCAAAAGCATTTTTCAAAGATCCTGAAACGATGCGGTACTTGTTGCGATCCATTTCGGAGAAGGAAAGCAGCAGGACGAAAAAGCACAGCAGCAGGCTCATCAGGTCCCCGAAGGTGACCACCCAGGCAGGTGCCCCCTCTTCTTCCGGTCCGCCGGGGATTTGTTGTTCGTCATCCACTAGGCACCGCCTTTGCCCTTGGCCTTGGGCACGATTCTCAGGCGTTCTTTAGGTGAAAGATGGATTTTCAGGGTTTCCTGAAACACCATGCCTGACAGACCCCGGGCAATGCCCAGGGCGGCATCCAGGATCAGATTTTTAGTGATCAATTCCTGTTGGCTGCGCAGGGCCAGCTTGTCCGCCAGGGGCAAAAATATCAGATTGGCCAGCAAGGCTCCGTAAAGGGTGGTTAAAAGGGCCACGGCCATGGCCGGCCCAATGTCCTGGGGGTTGGCCATGTTGGCAAGCATTTGAACCAGTCCAATCAGCGTGCCGATCATACCAAAGGCCGGGGCTGACGCCCCCATGCCCTTAAATACACTCTGGCCGGTGGTGTGGCGCTGAATGGTCAGGTTGATATCCTTTTTGAGCAAGTCCTTGATTTGCTCCTCATCGAATCCGTCGGCCAGAAACTGAAACGCTTTGGCGGCAAACTCATCGTCCGGTTTTTCATTTTCCAGGGCCATCAGGCCTCGTTCTTTGGCAACCTTGGCGATAGCAACCATTTTTTCCATGATTTGTTCCGGCGGGTCGATCTTGGCGGTAAAGGCCTTCATGGCCACCCGGACGGAATTGATGACCTCGACCATGGTAAACTTGATAAAGCAGGTTGCCACGGTTCCCCCCACGACGATCAGCAGCCCGGGCACATTGAAAAAGACGGCCACACTGCCGCCGCTGACAATGGCCAAGCAGACAAGAATGGTTCCGCCGACCAGACCAATGATGGTTGCAATATCCATTGAACATGCCTTTGTTTTATGTGTGATCCAAAGCGCTTATATGCGTTCCCAATCTCCGAAAAAACATCCAATCACTTGAATTGACGCTTGTTTTCAGGTAACTGATTGGATTGCAGGACACGTACCGACCATTGTGCCCCATTTATATTGATTACAAGTTTGATCGGCAAGATGTGCTAAAACTTAAATGAAAATACCCCCCACCGGGATTGTTTTTGACGGGCGAATTGATTATTGATGATTTATGCCGCAGATTCGCCTTGTTATGGCAAATTTTCGTAAGTTCTCAAAAAGTCCGGGCAACCTGCGATAAACTGAGCGCAACCGGGATACAAATGACGATCCGTTGACATTCGAGGAGGTGATCCGATGCACGATTTATCCATCCAGGACCCCGAGGTTGCTGATATAATCCGGCAGGAAGAAGTGCGGATCGAAAATACCCTGGATCTGGTGGCCGCTGAAAACCATGCTCCCGGATCGATTCTGGAAGCCCAGGGATCTATTTTCAGTGCCAAGGCCGCCGAGGGATATCCGGGACGGCGCTTTCATGCCGGCTGCCGACATGCCGATAAACTGGAGGTCCTTGCCATCCATCGGGCAAAGCGATTGTTCGGCGCCGAGCATGCCAATGTCCAGCCCCACAGCGGGGTCTCCGCCAACTTGGCGGTTTACTTTGCCATGCTGGAAGTGGGGGATCGCATTCTGGCGATGCAGTTGTCCCACGGCGGGCATCTGTCCCACGGCGATCCGTCATCAATTACCAGCCGCTGTTTCCACTTCCGCCATTACGGGGTGGATCCTGCAACCGAGCGGATCGACTACGACCAGGTACGGGACCTGGCCCAGTCTTTCAAACCCCGGATGATCGTTGCCGGCGCCAGCTCTTATCCCCGGCTGATCAATTATGAAAAAATGGCCGCCATTGCCCGGGAGGTCTCCGCTTTTTTGCTGGTGGACATGGCCCACATCGCAGGTCTGGTGGCCGCCGGGGTGATCCCCAGCCCCGTTGCCCATGCTGATTTCATAACCTTTACCACTTACAAAACCTTGCGGGGTGGGCGCGGCGGGGTTATTTTGTGTCGCCGGAACCATGCCGCTAAAATCAGCCGGACCATTTTTCCCGGTGTTCAGGGGACGCCCAGCCTGAACCTGGTGGCCGCCAAGGCGGTGTGTTTCCACCTGGCCCAGGCGCCTGAATTTTCAGAATTGCAGCAGAAAACTCTGGAAAACGCCGCCGCCTTTGCCCTTGAATTTGAAAAAAGAGGGTATCGTATCGTCACCGGGGGTACCGATAACCACCTGGTGCTTGTTGATCTGACATCAAAGGGGTTGACGGGGGATGTGGCTGAAAAGGTGCTGGAATCAGCCGGGATCATTGTCAATCGCAATGTGATTCCCGGCGATACGCGCAGGGCCGATGTGACCAGTGGCATGCGTATCGGCAGTCCGGCCATCACCTCGCGGGGCATGGGGCCCGGCCAGGTCGCCCGGATTGTCGAACTGGTGGACAGCGCCCTGGTGGGCCGGCATCAGCCTTCTGTTTTGGAACAGGTATCCAGGGAAGTGATCGGCCTGTGCCGGCAGTTTCCGGTTTACCCGGCCCCGTCTTGACAGGCGCTGAATTCGAAATAATATAATGTATAAGCAGAAATCTAAGACAGTTAGGATGTGCTATCGTAACTTCCCAAAAAGTTGCGGTCAGCCCGCGCAACATGCATTTTGATTTCGCTAGAGGTGTCCATTTTGGGCGCCATCGCATCGGTGGGCTAAATTGCAAGAACTCGGCGCAAGCGCCTCAAACAGCTTGCAATTTTTAACGCTCACCGATCCGCTGGCTTTTCCCCCCAAATGGACAATGACGCTCAACCAAAATGCATATTGCGCTCAGTTTATCGCAGGTTGCCCGGACTTTTTGAGAACTTACGTGTTATCGTAACTTCTTTTTAAGAGTTTGCTTATTATCAGGAGGTGAGGGCAATGCAGTGTGAACGGTGCCATCAAAATATTGCCGCAGGTGAACAACACGAGCATCTGGGCCAGGTTTTGTGTGAAGAGTGTTATATGGATGTGCTGTCGCCTGCAAAAAGCTGTGACCCATGGGCGGTGCACAGCGCCAAGACCTTTGAAAAAGAACACGGTGGTCAGGTGGACCTGACCGAGATCCAGCAGCAGATCCTGGATATTTTGAAAACCAGCGGTGCAATCCGGCCCGAGGAGCTGGCGGCCAGGTTGCAAATCCGACCCAATGACCTGCAAAGGGAGCTGGCTACCCTGCGCCACATGGAAAAAACACGCGGTGAGCTGCGAAACGGGAAGACATACGTTATCCTGTGGTGACACGCGTGCCGTTTGCAGGGCCTCAAGCTTTGCTGATTTAGAGTGAATTGCCGGCTTGACAGCATTATCTGCATACGATATTTAGGCTTTAATAGGCTGAAGCCGGCAAAGCCTCGTTGCCGATTCATTGACGGCACAGCGTTTTGTTACTCATCCCCAGCCGTCAAACAACCTTTTTTCACTTAAGTCATTTTCAAACAAGGGACGCCTCAGTGTCGAACAAATTTCTTTTCAGCAGGCAGGACAGGAGTATCCATTGTCTGCAACGCAAGGCACCGCCGCCGCAGACGCCACCGTGACGCACACGGATGTCCTGAAAATGCCTGCTTACGGTGGTCTGCCACTTCGAGCGGCAACAGGGACTTCAATAAGTCAAGAATCAGGGAGGTAAAAATGACGGTCATTTCCATATTCAGCGGAAGCTTTTGCAAAAGGCAACAGGTCATAGAAAAGCTGCTTGCAGGCACTCAATATGAATTAATCCTTGATAATGACCTGGTTGGGGAGGCTGCTAAGATATCCGGGCTGACGAAAAATAGAATTGAACGTGTTTTTTTTTCCAGGACATCGGTTTTCAATAAATTCACCCATGAAAAAGAAAGATCCATTTCCTATTTGAGACTTGTACTGGCTCAAACTCTTTCCCGGCATAATTTAATCATCACCGGTTTTGCGACCCATCTTATTCCCAGACAGATAAGCCATGTTCTGCGGGTTTGCCTGATTGCCGAAATGAAGTTCCGAATTTCGGTCGCGGGTGAAAAACAGGGGTTGTCTTCGGAGGAAGCCACCCGACTGATGCACAGAAAAGACGGACAACGGGCTTCCTGGGTAGCCCATCTGACAGATATCAAAGACCCCTGGGATCCGGCTCTTTATGATATTGTTGTCCCCATGGATAAAATGACCGTGGAAGAGGCGGCAGCCCTCATTGAAGACAATTTGGCCAAAGATGTTGTCAAGCCCAGCGATATATCGGCAAAAGCCGTGGAAGACTTTCTGTTGACGGCCACAGTGGAGGTGGCGCTTGCCGAAAAGGGCCACAATGTTGATGTGCGCACAACGGACGGTTCTGTAGAACTGACGATCAACCACCGTGTTTTAGCCCTTGGCAAACTTGAAAAAGAACTGAAATCGATTGTAGAAAAAGTACCCGGCGTGAAATCCGTTATTACCAAAGTCGGCAAAAATTTTCATCAGGCGGATATTTACCGTAAATACGATTTTGAGATGCCCTCGAGAGTTTTACTGGTTGATGATGAGAGGGAGTTTGTCCAAACCCTTTCCGAGCGGTTGATCATGCGCGACATGGGCTCAGTTGTCGCTTATGACGGACAATCGGCTCTCGATCTGGTACGCAGTGATGAGCCGGAAGTCATGATCCTTGATCTGCGGATGCCCGGCATCGATGGTATTGAAGTCCTGCGGCAGGTAAAAAAATCCAAGCCCGGCATTGAGGTCATCATCCTGACCGGGCACGGCTCGGATGCCGATCGTAAGCTTTGCATGGAACTCGGTGCTTTTGCTTACCTGCAAAAGCCCGTGGACATTGATGTGCTCAGCAGCACACTCAAAAAGGCCAATGAGAAAATCAAGCAAAAAAAGCTTGAAACAAATGATGAGTGACTTGAAAAAGCTCAAACCGCAATTCTGGAATTATCGGGATGTCGCGGCCGGTGGCCGTGAACAGCTCTTCAACTTTCGCCGGATGTGGCAACTAACCGTCTGCCTTACGGCCGGAGTCGCCCTGATTCCGCTGATTTCAATTATTATCGTCGATTATCAGGTGACCCAGCGATCCATAGAATCCGAAAACCTCATGCGCTCTGCCCGGCTGGTTTCCAATATTCACCAAAGCATATCCTTTTTTCTGACGCAAAGAAAAGCCGCCCTGGATTTTGTCGCCAAGGAATATAACTTTGAGACATTGAATCAACCCGGGATTCTTCAAAACGTACTGAAGAATCTAAAAATCAGCTTTGGCGGCATTACCGACATCGATCTTTTTGACCTCTTGGGAAATCAACGCAACTATGTCGGACCATACAAGCTTTTGGGGAAAAATTACAGTGAGCAATATTGGTATCAAGAAGTTTGCAAACGCGGAGTTTATATCAGCGATGTCTTTTTGGGGTTTAGAAGAGTTCCCCACATCGTCATCGCAATCAAGCGCACCCTGCCAAACGGCTTCTTTTTTATACTCAGGGCGACGCTTGAT
>JAOZPY010000127.1 GCA_029932495.1 Desulfobacterales bacterium | reverse complement strand
AACAACATGTTTGACGGGGTGACCACCAACCAGGAGGTTCTCAACAGGGTTAAAGCCATGTCTCTCAAGGGGCCGCTGGTATTGATCCCCTGTCATAAAAGCCACATTGATTACCTGATTCTATCCTACCTTCTGTACCAGAACAATATGCAGGTCCCCCATGTGGCCGCAGGTAAAAATCTCGCCTTCTGGCCCATTGGGCCGCTTTTCCGCAGCGGCGGGGCGTTTTTCCTGAGGCGCTCATTCAGGGGGGCGGTACTGTATGCCAGGGTTTTTGCCGAATACATCCACAAATTGCTGGAAGAAGGATACAGCATTGAACAGTTTATTGAAGGCGGCCGCAGCCGTACCGGTAAATTGCTGATGCCGAAACTGGGGCTGCTATCCATTTTAATCAACGCATATAAGAACGGTGCCTGTGACGACATGATCCTGGTCCCGGTCTATGTTGGCTATGATCGGATCCTGGAAGAAAAGTCCTATTTGCACGAACTTAATGGCGGACAAAAAGAAACGGAAAATTTTTTCCAGCTGATCCGGGCCCGCAAATTTCTTAAAAAACGCTATGGCAAAATATACATTCAATTTCATGACCCCCTGTCCTTAAAACAGCTGGCCGGCCGTTGTAATCCGCCTTTGGTGCAAATGCCATCCAAGCAACTCAATGCCCTGGTCCGAAAGTTGGGCTATCAGTTAATTAATGCCATCAATGAAGTGACGGTGGTCACACCGCATGCCCTGGTGGCCGGCGCTATTTTAAACTATCCGCACAAAAGCTTCTCTTTGAGTCAGTTGCTTGAAGTCACCCAAACCTATCTGCAGCATCTGTCCCTGTTGGGAGTAAAACTGGCCGACACCCTGGTCTCTGATCCGCAACGGGCATTTGAGCAGGTGATCGATGCTTATTGCCAGCGAAAATTTATCGAAACCATCGGCCCGGCAACAAAGGAACAATCCGTTGACGTGATATACGGTGCCAATGAACAACGCCGGGCCTTTCTGGAATACTACAAAAACAACTGCATTGCCTTTTTTGTTCCAGCGGCCTTCACGGCCATGGCACTTCTGGAAAAGGACACCCTGCAATTTTGTACCACTGACCTGCAGGAGCGCTATGATTTCTGGCAAGATTTCTTTTCCCACGAGTTTGCTTATGATGTAAATCGGGAATCAAAATTTTATGTTCGCAAAAGCATCAAAGCCTTTATCGACGCATCCCTGCTGGTCCCCCACCCGACCCGCCCCGACACCTATGCAGTCACCCCCCGGCAGCGGGAAAGGCTGAAACTGTTTGCCTTTTTTCTGGAAACCTACTTTGAGTCCTGCTGGATCGTGCTGAACTATCTCATGCGCCATTCTGAAAGCGGCATATCCGCCAAGGACCGTCTTAAAAAAATCAACGATAGGGGCAATCGCATGTATAAACGCCGGGAAATCCGGCGTAAAGAAGCCCTGTCCAAGGTCAACTACCAGAATGCAGTTGATTTTTTTATCAGCCATGGAATAAAAGGCGCTGATAACACGGAAAAAATCGAATTTTATGCCGCCGCCATCAAAACGGCCCTGCAGCATCTGCAGGGCCGGGAAGAATCCGGACGAACAGAAACTGCCGTCAATTCCTGAGTTGGTACCGAAATTATGAAAGCATTGATCCTGGCCGCGGGTTTTGGCACCCGGATGCAGCCTTATACCGAGCATACCCCCAAAGCCCTGTTTCCTGTTGCAGGCCGCCCGTTGCTGGAAAAGATCATTTCGCACCTGGCAGATGCCGGCTGCACGGCGGTTATGATCAACACCCATCACCTGCACCATAAAATCGAGGCCTTTGTGGCTGCAAAAAAATTTCCCCTGCCGGTTTACACCCGCTATGAACCGCAAATCCTGGGCACCGGGGGGGCCATCCGCAACGTGGCGGATTTCTGGGATGCACGGCCTTTCATGGTCATCAATGCCGACATCGTTTTTGATATTGATTTAAAGGCCGTTTACACTGCCCATTGCCGGAATCATCCAGCTGCCACCCTGGTGCTGTGCGACGATCCCGCATTCAACACCGTGGCTGTCGATCCGGCAGGAAAAGTCCTGGCCTTTTACAATCCGATCGCCGGCCACCCCCGGCCCCCGGATCGGCGGCTGACCTTTACCGGCATCCAGGTTCTGGAGCCCGAATTATTGGACTACATTCCGCCGGGCCGACCGTACAGCAGCATTGAGGCATTTACGCAGTTGATGGTGGACGGAAAACAGATTCAATCTTTTATTATACCGAGGGGCCACTGGAACGATCTCGGAACCCCGGAGCGTTATCGCAGGGCCGTACTGGACAAAGCATTGCCTGAAGCCTTTTCCCGCTGCTGTGCCAAACCGTCGGATCGGCCCCTACATTGGAAAGAACTTAAAGGCGACGGCTCCGAGCGTCAGTGGTTCCGGGTGCAAACAGCCGGATACTCTCTTATCATGGTAGATCACGGCATCCGGCAGGCATGCGGCACCCAGGAAGTCGACGCCTTTGTGCAAATCGGTCACCACCTGGCGCGTCAGGGGGTGGCTGTGCCTAAAATTTATTACCAGGAACCTTTTTGCGGGATGGTATTTCTGGAGGACCTTGGCGATGTCAACCTGCAGCAGACAGTTCAGGCCACAGACCAACCCGGTGAGGTCCTCAGCCTTTACCGGCAGGTTATCGATCAGCTGCTGGTGCTGTCGCAAAAAGGGGCTGCCGGCTTCAACCACCACTGGGCTTACCAGGGCTCACAATATGACCAGTCGCTGATTCTGGAAAAAGAATGCCGCTATTTTGTGGAGGCGTTTTTGACTGCTTACCTCGGTTTTGACACCCGCTTTGAAAATCTCGAAAAGGAATTTGTCCACCTGGCCCAGGGTGCGCTGAAGCATGCTGTTATCGGTTTCATGCACCGCGACATGCAGTCGCGTAACATCATGGTCAAAAACCGCCGAATTTACTTCATCGATTTTCAGGCAGGACGTCTGGGCCCGCTCCAGTATGATCTAGCCTCTTTGCTCATAGATCCCTACGTTGACCTGCCTGCCCCCGTTCAAGAGCAATTGTTGGATTATTGTCTTGGGAAACTGTCGGCCGAAACGGCGGTCCAACACGATAAATTCCTTAGCAGCTATCACTACTGCACACTCACTCGAAACCTGCAGATTCTGGGAGCTTTCGCGTACCTGAGTAAAATCAAAGGCAAACATTATTTTGAAGCTTACATCCCGGCAGCCGTATCCTCATTAAAGCGCAATCTTTGCGCAGGGCAGCCGGACGAATTTCCGGCGTTAACCGCCGTTGTGCAAAAGGCCTATACTCATCTGCAAAAAGGGAACGATAGAGGAGGCTTGAAGGATAGAAAGCTGGGAGGCTATGAGGCTGGGAAGCTTAAGTAAGGATTGAAACCCTTAAAAAGCCTTCCAACTTTCTAGCCTCATAGCGTTCCAGCCTCAAAGCCTTATGGCCCGCCAAAGGCGGTTTATCCTAGACCTTAAACCGATCATAGGTGCATATATAATATTTAAAACAAGGGGGGATTAAAAAAAATGGATACAGTAAAAGTCATGGTTAACGGACTTCCCGGCAACATGGCCCGGACAGTCGCACAGCAGGTGCTCAAAGATGCGCGCTTCAGCCTGCTGCCCTATTCACTGACCGGGCCTGAAATTGAGGCACCTAACTGTACAGTTGAAGCCACCGTGCTGGAACTCATCGGACCGGACAAGCGTGAAAGTCGCATGGCGCAAATCAAGCAAACTGAAGGACAATTTTTAAGTGTAGATTACACCCACCCATCAGCGGTCAATGCCAATGCCGCTTTTTACTGCAGTTTAAGCCTTCCATTTGTCATGGGCACCACCGGCGGGGATCGCGGACAGTTGGAACAGACCGTGCGCGCATCTTCCATTGCTGCTGTCATTGCACCGAACATGGCCAAGCAAATTGTTGGTTTTCAGGCCATGATGGAATTTGCCGCCGACAACTTTCCGGGGCTCTTCAAGGGATATTCTCTTGAAATTAAAGAAAGTCATCAGAAGGGCAAGGCTGATACCAGCGGGACGGCAAAGGCCATGGTGCGCTATTTTAAAAAACTGGGGATCACTTTTGCCGAGCAGGAGATCATCCGGATACGGGATCCGGAAATTCAGCAATCCCAGCTGGGTGTTCCTGAAAAATATCTGGCCGGCCACGGGTGGCATACCTACACATTAATTTCACCGGACCGCACGGTACGATTCGAATTCACCCACAATGTCAATGGGCGGCAAATCTATGCCGCCGGCACCCTGGACGCCCTGCAGTTTCTGGCTGCAAAAACCGCCGCCGGAGCAACGGCCCGGGTTTACAACATGATTGATGTGCTCAAAGGGGTTTAGCCCGAATCCAGGCTGTTGCCGTCTCCGGTGTCCTGATTGACACCCATGCCTAATTCGGCTATAATTATATATTATTATGAACGATTCAGCCGACAAACTGCTTGGTCAACTCGGCGGGGTGGACCCTGCCCCGGCAACCCCGGCCTCATCACTTTCGACTGGCGGCCATGCCCCTGCTGCGGGCGCACTGAAAACCAAAGAGCGGGACCATTGGCGCATCCTGCTGGTCGACCTGGTCTATCTGCTCAACGCCTCCTTTCGCGATGCCCATTACTGGGAAGGGGTCAAGGCCGAAAAAGATACCTTCAAACAGTTTATTAAAGTTTTGCACGAACTCAATCAAATGTCAGGCCATGATGGCACGGTGAGCATCGATTTTCGCGGTTCGGCAGGTACAAAGGTATCGGAAAAAGCTGACTATGTCATCAGCTTCGGGGATCTCAACGTGGATGCCGCGGCCATCTCCGCAGTGATCAAACGCATGGGAATTCGGCTCAAACATCTCGAAGGCCGGTTGATCAAGGCCTTTGAGGTGTTTTCCACCCAGGGAATCAAGACCATTAAATTGAAAATCCCGGATGCTTCCGACCAGTCGCTGGAACGCATGCGCGTCGTACTGCGTATCATGTCCTGTTACAAACAGGCGGTGGAAAATGAAAGTGCCATCGAATTCGTCAAAGACGGCAAACCCCATAGCATCCAACCCATCTTAAACGAAAACCGGCTGCCGGATCTCAACCTGACCCAGCTGGCCGCCCTCAATGACCTGAACGCGGAAAACATGAACGAGCTGGTGCAAAAAGTTGCCCAGCTGATGAAACGGCCGCAAACCCGAACGGCCGGTCGACATGTCAACGTGTACCAAACCGTTTTCAGCATTAAAAGTCTTCGCAGTCGGCTGGTGCGGCCTCCCCTTGAGATCAACAGCGACCAAGCATCGACAGCGCAAAAAGACCAGCCTTCAGCGGGTGGCGGCGGTGGAGGCCACGGAAGCGGTGCCGGCGGTGGCGGGGCAGCCGTACCGGCGGCGGCAGACCCGATGACCCTCAAGGCCAATGTAGCTAAATTCGTCAAACAGGCTTATGGAGATTCGCCGGAAACTGCCGTACGGGTGATGAAAAGCATTTTCGGCGACGATTATAAACAGCTGGATCTGGAAGGACTTGAAGGACGGCTGCATTTGCTCACCAATTTGTTGACCTCCATGGAAAACAGCCCCGAAGGCCAGGAAATGATGGAGGGGGTCCTGGCGCGCATTCAGGATGGAATGGAGCATCTGCCCAGCCAGATCCTTGACGACCTGGTGATCGATGATGAGGACATTAAGATCTGGGACGGCGATCATGAGAAAGTCATTGCCGGAAGCAATGAAAACCTGCTGCAGGCAATTGACGCCTCCAAACAGCGTTCGGCCGCCAGAAAAAAGATGCGCAAGGCCTTTTACCCGGATGCCCAGTTTTCAGAACAGGACTACCAAGAGCTGGCCGCCACCTTTGACCTGCCGCCCGTTGAGGCCGAGCAGATCGTCAAGCTGTTTCAAAGCTGTTTTGACCGCCAGGAAAATTTTCAGCGGGCCCTGTTTGAAAAAAAAGTGGGCGATTTTGCCGGATATCCCAAACGCATATTTGAACTGTTATGGGAATTCTTGCGAGAAACGCCGCGCCGCAGCAACCGCCTGCCCCTGCTAAACTCTCTGCAGCTGCTGGTCAAGGAACTTCAACAGCCCAAACAGGCTATTAAAATCCTGCTTTCCGATTTTATCATGGACCCGGCCAGCATAAGTTATCCAGACCGCAATGCCCTCATGCTGACGATCCAGTTTTTGCGCACCTACAATAAAGAAATCAACATGGACATTGAAATCACACCCGAGGAGGTGCTGCTGGTCAAAGAGGGCCTTGATTCGGCGGTAGCCAAGTATGTGGTGTGGAAAATAGATGGTGAGCAAAAGCCGTTCGTTGAAAAAATCATCACCATTCGAAAAAAGCTGCTGGAAGCTTTTGGGCGGGAAGACCCGGACGCTGCCGGTCTGCCGGTTCGCTTTCTGCTGGCGCTGGAAAGAGAAGTCCATATTCTGCTGGCCCTGGTCGGCGGCAAAACGGCCGTGACCGTAATCCGAGGAGCCCTTAGCGTGTATGGCAATCCAGCCTCACGCATCTATCTGCTCAATGAAAGCCCCAAAAATACAGCGAGCCTTTTACAGCACCTGGCAGTGCTGATCCGAAGTCTGGGCCGTGTGGGTGAAAAAGAAGACATTGCCCTGCTTGATGAAATCAAAAATCGCCAGCAGGTGTTTCTGGATCTGGCAGATGATACGCGTCACAACGCCCAGGTTCACCGAACAATGGGCTGGATCAACTTGGCTGCCGGCGAAATCAGGGCCCGACAGAAGTGACGCCGGACAGGCATTAAAATTTCTGTGCCGGGCTGTGATAGGCGGATGGCTGTCATTTCATCTGCTTGACAACCTCATAAACCTTCTCCAGAGCACTGTCCAGGTTTTGCGGCTGATTGCCCCCCGCCTGGGCCATGTCGGCGCGGCCACCGCCGCTGCCGCCCACCATGGCCGCCACCTCTTTAACGATGCGGCCCGCATGGTACCGCCCGGCAAGATCTTTGGTGACCACGGCGATCAACATGGCCTTGCCGCCGGCACTGCTGCCCAGCACCACAATTCCCGATTTGATTTTTTCCTTGAACTGGTCGGCCAGGTCTCTCAAAGCGACGGTGGTATCCACCGCAACCCGCCGGGCCAGAACCCTGACGCCGTTGACCACCACAGCGGCATCGACGGAGCCATCCGCGCTTTGAGCCGCCAGTTTGGCCTTGAGGCGCTGGATTTCTTTTTCCAGGG
>JAOZPY010000126.1 GCA_029932495.1 Desulfobacterales bacterium | reverse complement strand
CCGTCAGCCAGTTTGTTGATGCTTTCATCCGCCTCCAGCTGGAAACGGTTGACGTCATCAATGGATTTGGCCAGCATCTGCCCGAATTCATTTGATTGGGCGTTGGTCGTACGTCTCCCGCCAAGGCTGGGATCCATCAATGGCGGCATGCTATTTTGCAGTATGATCTCTTTCATGATTATTTACCGATCTCCAATGCCTTCAACGCCATCTCTTTGGATGCTTTGAGGGCGATTACATTGGCTTCATAGCTTCTGGAGGCGGATATCATGTTCACCATTTCCTCCATCAGGTTGATATTGGGCATGGCGACATAACCATTGCTGTCGGCATCCGGATGACCGGGGTCATATTTCATCACCGGAGGATTTGAATCTTCGACAATCCGATCCACCTCTACCCCCGCCATCATGTTTTTCCTCCGATTTGACAAAACTTCCTTAAAAGAAGCCGCAACAGGCCGGGCGGCAAAAACGGCTTCCCGACGGCGGTAGGGACCGCCCTCTGGTGTACGGGTGGTTTTAATATTTGCCAGGTTGGCGGAAATGAGATTCATCCGCAAACGCTGGGCGCTTAAGCCCGAAGCGCTGGCCTGAATGGCATCAAAAAAATCCATGCTTATTTGCCTCCCTTGATAACGTATCGCAACCCTTTTAATCTGTTGGAAATCAACTGAGCGGCGGTTCGATACAAAATTGTGTTTTCGGCCAACTGCCCCATGGTTTTGTCAACATCCACGGTGTTGCCGTCTCCACGCAGACTGAACTGCGGGGGATCCGCCGTGGTCAGTTTGACGTTTTCCATGGGCGTAGGCGCCACGGGAATGTGATTGGTATGGGTGCGCACCAGCTGTACGGCCGGCGCAGAGCCATGCTCCCGCCTGATTTCTTTTTCCACTTCAAGCTCAACGGCTTTGTAATTCGGCGTATCCATGTTGGCAATGTTGGAAGCCAGCACCCGATGCCGCATGGATCTTAAATTGAGCGATTTTTCAAGTGTGGAAATCGTATGATTGAACAGCGAAAATGTGGGCATTTTTTTCTCCCTGGCGAATTAAGCGTTTTAATTTGCAAAAAAAGGTAATTTTACTTTATTTTCAGCGCCCAATTCAAACCCTTGCTTTCTATTTTCAGGGTTTAGCGTATTGGTTGAGCAAAAACCGTACCAATATGGCCAATAGCAGCTAAAAACCCGGCACCTCACCTTTGCCGGCCGGCCTATTTCGCCTCACCAAGCTCCTCTTTATATTCGCGCAGCTTGTTTCTCAGGGTTCGAACGCTGATTCCGAGCAGCTCGGCTGCCCGGGTGCGGTTATCTTCCACCTCCTCAAGGGTATGAAAAATCAAGCTTTTTTCCATTTCCCGCACAGTCCAACCCGTTTTAGCGGTAAACGGCTCACGGTCGCCGCCGTGCTCACAGCTGCCGTCGAGCATCAGGTGGTGCGGCGCAATCACGTCCTGATTGCAGATGAGCACCGCCCTTTCCATGGTATTTTCCAGTTCACGCACATTGCCGTACCATGGGTGACTTGCAAGCATTTTCATGGCGGCATCACCGATGCGCATATTTTGTTTACCGTTCAACTGGCTGTATTGTTCCATAAAATACTCGGCCAGCAAGGCAATGTCTCCTTTACGCTCCCGCAGAGGGGGAAGCCTAAAAGGGATCACGTTTATCCGGTAATATAAATCCTGCCTGAATTTTCCCTCGGCAACGGCCTCTTTAAGGTCTCTGTTGCTGATGGCAATCACCCGGGCGTCCACGGGAACGGGTTTAGTGCCTCCAATGCGATCGATTTCCTTTTCCTGCAATACCCGCAGCAGCTTGGCCTGCAGGGGCATGGACATTTCACTGATTTCATCAAGCACGACAGTGCCCGGGCCGGCCAGTTCAAATTTCCCGATTTTACGCCCGGCAGCCCCTGTGAAAGCACCTTTTTCATGGCCGAACAGTTCGCTTTCTGCCAGGGTATCCGGCAAGGCTGCACAGTTTACGGCAACGTAAGGTGCTTGCGGGTTCCGGCTGTGCCGATGGATATGGGCGGCCAGCAGTTCTTTGCCGGTACCGCTTTCGCCCTGGATGAGCACGGTGGCGTTGCTGGCCGCCACCTCCCGGGCCAGGGCTAACATTTT
Organism: Desulfobacterales bacterium; assembly: GCA_029932495.1. Lineage (GTDB taxonomy): Bacteria > Desulfobacterota > Desulfobacteria > Desulfobacterales > JAFDCJ01 > JAFDCJ01. The sequence continues at coordinate 5,142 of JAOZPY010000126.1, read as the reverse complement.
TTTCAGCGCGGAATCTTCTGTAATGATTTGCTTGATCGCGCCGGACCGACCGGCAACTATGCTGGGGTTCCTGCCCCCATCACCGCCCTTTGTCCGACCAATGATCTTGCTAACCGTCTTTTGCAGATCCTTGACTGAAAATGGTTTTAAAACGTAATCCGACGCCCCTGCCTGCATGGCTTCCACTGCGTTTTGGACACTGCCATTGGCGGTGGTTACAATGACCGGAACCTGTGGCGATATTTTCTTGATGGAAGTCAGCACCGGCAGGCCTGAAATTCCGGCCGCTGTTTCATCGGTAATAACCAGGCTGTAACGTGTCGTTTTGAACCTGTCCAGTGCTTCCGAACCGCTGGCGGCCTGTTCAACCGGAAAGCCGACGCTGTCCAGGGCATCGCACAGCGCGCTTAGCATGTCCGGCTTTTCATCCACGACTAAGATGGGCGGCAGTTGCATCAGCGGTTTTTCCAGGTTGTTATCGACAGTTAAAACAATAGCCTTCGGAGCCCGGCCCGGGCGGTATATCCGTATTTTCAGGTGAAACCGTATTATGATGAGCAAATATCATGCCATCAAAAAACAGGCTTGTTTGAAGATATCTATTGGACAAACAGCTGTAATTTCAAACAGCTATCAAGTGTGCCCGAATCGCAACAATCCGTCCGGAGCTGTCAAATTTCGGGTGAACCACGTCACAGTGTTGACGCCGCCTTTTGACGTATTTGATAAAGGGATGGTTGTTGAATTTGCCATTGCGGCAGGGCGGGATTGGTATCGCAAAAGCATCAAAAGGACAAAGAAATCTCGAGGTAGGGATCGGGAACCGGGTCCCCAACTTTACATGCCGGCCGGAAAGTCGTTGCCAGCGGGTGTGCAATAGACTTTAGATGTTGCAGGGCTGCAAGTGATGGCGCTTTATTTTTTCCACCAGGGTTGTCCGGTTCAAATGCAGCAGCTTGGCAGCCTTGTTTTTCACCCACTGGGTTTTTTCAAGGGACTGCAGAATCAGGGCTTTTTCAAATTCGGTCACGGCACTGTTTAAACAAATGCCTTCATCCGTAATTTCAATGGTTCCTGGACGCTCAAAGCCGGCCGTGTTTTTCAGCTCGGGGGGTAAATCCCTTACCGAAATATCACCGCTGCCTTTTAATACCACCAGACGCTCCACGATGTTTTTCAGTTCCCGCACATTACCCGGCCAGCCATAATTCATCATCAGGGCCATGGCATCATCGTCCACCCCGCTCACCTGCCGGTTATTTTTCCGGTTGGATTGCTCCAGAAAATAAGAAACCAGGTGTGGGATATCGGATTTTCGATCCCTGAGAGACGGAAGCATGAGTGGAATCACATACAGCCGGTAATACAAATCTTCCCGAAAATTACCTTTTTGAACTTCTTCGGACAAATCACGATGCGTAGCCGCCACAATACGAACATCCACCTGGATGGTTTTGGCACCACCCACCTGTTCAAATTCACCCTCTTCGAGCACTTTGAGCACCTTTACCTGAAGATCGGCGCTCATATCGCCAATTTCATCCAGAAAAATGGTCCCGCCGTCAGCCAGTTCAAATTTACCCTGTTTTGAGCAGGTTGCCCCGGTAAACGCTCCCCGGACATGCCCAAACAGTTCACTTTCAAGCAAATTTTCAGGTATGGCCCCGCAGTTAATTGAAATAAACGGTTTATTGCGCCGGCTTGAGTTCTGATGGATGGCTTTGGCTACCAGGCCTTTTCCGGTGCCCGTATCCCCATTAATAAGGATGGTACTGTCACAATCGGCAACTTTTTTCACCAGTTCAAATACCGCATTCATTTTTTCACTTTGTCCGATAATGTCATGAAACTGGTATTCACCGTTCAATTTACCGGCCTCCACCCGGCCCATGCCGCATGCGCTGCATTTTTCAGCTGGATCCTTGTAAAGCGTTGCCTTCTGCACGGCTTCCTCCTTGGCGATTGACATCACAATTTATCTATTATGATAAATAGTTATATATTTTTTTTAAATTTATAAATTAAGGTTGGGAACGATAATTTGTCGGGACTTGTCACTGGGGCAAACCGACAGTGTCACAAAAAGCAATATCCGTGCCGTGATGGAAAAACAGGGTCATCCAAGGTGCTGCCACCCCCAGCATCCTAACAGGGCGTCTGGCAATACTTCTCAACATAAGGTATTTCGCCTGGATGCACGGGTACAACATTTTGTGGGAAGGTTTTTACATGAAAAACGGATTAATATACAGAAAAATATGCAACTAATCGATAAACAACAATAAAATTCCCCGGGCATCTATAAAGCAACCCGATTTTTTTGCAATTTGCAAAGAAAATTATCTCCCAACACCGCAAGTGTGCGGCTAACTCGATCTGCTGCCTGCTGTCGGTGGAATTATTCCTGCGTGCGGATGCAAACTCAAAGAGTGAAAAGAAAAAATGAATGTAATATATTTAACAATAATAACAGATAGTTTTTCAAATATCGGGATCTGTCGTTCTGTTTGTGGATGGCCGGGATCACTTTTCCAGCCACCGTCAGAGCCAGATATGCAAATTGCAAAAACCGCTGGCTGAATTTGCAAAATTCAATCTTCAAATCCGCTCAACCTGGATTTTGAATCCACTTTTAAGCAATAAATGCACTAATATCCAGGTACTCCCGGCTCATGGTATCCATGATGGGTTCAAAGGCCTGAGTACTCATTTTGAGGCTTTGCCACGCCTGGGGATTTAAAGGAGGAATTTTGTCATCACCACCGGATCCCATTTCCAGCGCCCGGCAAAGGATATCCGCCAGATGCACGATGGCCGCTTCGGTGGTAAAACCGCCTGCAAGCTCCGGCTGGTGGTGGCAGGCAATAATCTCCACCAGTTTGACCGGCAGGTTCCATTTTTGGGCCAGCAGCTTTCCAATATCCGCATGATTATATCCCAGAATATCATTTTCGGCGGTGATCATCAGAATTTTATCTTCTTTCACCCGGGAGACAATTCTTGAAAATTCCCGGGGCAGAAACATCATTTCCACTATTTTTCCAATATCGTGCAGCAGGCCGGCAACAAAAAGCTCCTCAATTTTATCATGGCGCAGATAGCTGCCGATAACCTTCGCCCCGACGGCACATCCCAGGGAATGGTCCCAGTATGTTTCCTGGGCAAGCTTGATTTTTTTATTCCGGACGGCAAACAAATCAAAAACCGAGGTGGTCAGCAGCAGGTTGCGAATCGCATCAAATCCTAGCAGCACAATGGCTGCGGTGACGGTGGAAATGCGCTGGGGAAATCCGTAAAATGAAGAATTAACCAGTTTCAGCAGGCGGGCCGTCAATACCTGGTCATCGGTAATCACCCGGGCCAGATCCTTGGCCGACGATTTTGGATCATTAACCATCTCGGTGATCCGCAGCACGGTGCGCGGTAGCGTCGGCAGATCGTCAATTCGTGCGATGACTTTTGCAGGATCAGTTGCTTTCATGGTTGTGTTCCCGGGTTTGCAGGTTCTTCGCCAACTGCCTGCTGGCCGCCTTTAAAATTTCGGCCATCACCGGATCGTCCAGTACATCGGAAAATTTTTTTCGCAACCGGTTTTCGATGGAAATTTTCACGTCCGTGACACCGCTCTCATCCTCGCTTTCAGCCGAGCCCGAACCGCCCTTGACGGCAACCTGTGGCACACCCCAGGATTTAAAAATACGGATATTTTTTTTGGTAATCCGGGCGCCGGATTCCAGCAGCAATACGCCGTGCCCATTATAAACTGGATGGGCCAGAACCATGCCGGGTTTTATTTCATCGATATTAAGCGTAAGCATCTGCACCTCTAACTAGAGGCTATTGTTGAACAATTAAAGTATCAAGTGTTTTCCCATTTCATGTTTCCCATTTTAAATGCCACAAGAACCACCGCTTGTCCACACTCATTTTGCCTCAAAGGCCCTAATGATAGAAGGCTATAAAGCTGGGAGGCTTTTTATTAAGGATACAATCCTTGTTTTAAGTTTATAGCCTTCTATCTTCCCAGCCTCCTGGCCTTCCAGCCCTTTTTCCCTTCACCCTGAAGGTTGAACCCTGTACCGTGAACCTTTTCTATACCATTACAACAATCTATTTATCAAGCATTCCGAAAAGTTAAATCATAGATACAAAAAAAATCCTAAAGTTCCCCCGGCATCATCCGATAACCAGGATGTAAGGCAAAATAAAGGTCCGGAAAGGAGGGTGGCACGAAAGACCGGAAACTTGCCTGGCAATTACCGATTCAATTCGGCATTTTCTAAATCATTGGCAAGAATGCCAAAATAAACCTAGAAAAGGAGCACAAAAATGACAGTTCAATTAACCCAAGGCATGAGAGCGAATCTTTTCAGTCTGCAGCAAACCTCAAAACTGATGGAGCTGACCCAGAAGCGTCTGAGCACAGGCAAAAAGGTCAACACCGCCCTGGACGATCCGGTCAACTTTTTCAAGGCCAAGGATCACATGGACCGGGCCACCGACCTGGCCGCTAAAAAAGACGGAATGTCAGAAGCCATCAAGACCATCGAGGCCGCCAACACCGGCATCGAGGGCATCTATGACCTGCTGGCCCAGATGAAATCGCTGGCTTCGGCCGCCAAGACATCGGACAACACTTCCGACCTGGAAACCCAGTTCGACACGATCCGTTCCCAGATTTCCTACATGGCGAACGATTCGAAGTACGGTGGTAACAACCTGATGGACGGTGATACGGTTTCCGTGGAATTCGATGAAGATGGTACTTACAAGCTTACGGTTGGGAGTTCAAGTCTTGCAAGCACCACCATTGGTTCCATTGCCGGCACGACCGTCGCTGTAGCCGATTTTCAGAACCAGACCAGCATCGAATCCGCCATTTCACAAATCGATTCGGCGGTCACCAACCTGAGAACCGAGGCCCAGAAACTGGCATCGAACCTCTCGACGATTTCGATTCGCGAAGACTTTACCGAGAGTATGATCAACACCCTGAATACCGGGGCCGACAAACTGACCCTGGCCGATATGAATGAGGAAGGCGCCAACATGCTGATGCTTCAGACGCGTCAGGCGCTGGGGACCACTTCCCTGTCCCTGTCTTCCCAGGCGGCCCAATCTGTCCTGAGATTGTTCTAACCT